>JACKAK010000002.1:0-300000 GCA_020635115.1 Halobacteriovoraceae bacterium
GTTTCTAACAATTACCCACAAGTTTTACATACTCAATTTGACACGATCAAATGTAAGAAATCTCACGTAAATGAATGTCAATTTTAATTGAAAATTCCCCATTTATTTCATTTGTGTGTTTTACAACGGTTTCCTCTAATTGATGCGCAAAGAGCAGGGTCTCTTCAATGGCAAAAAACTTGTTTGTAAATTCTTCTCTAGTCATTATTTATATCGTCGTAAATTCTCTCTATCGCACCAAAGAATACGTTAAGAGAAACGTTCTCGTGAGCAAACATTCTGTAAAGAGTTTGCCTGGTTGTTCCTATTGACTCTGCAAACTCGTCTTGATTCTCATACTTCGGACTATTTGATATATAGGCTGAAATTAAGTCTGTAGAAGCAGCAATATCCCCTTCTTTGGTTAATTCAGAAATTTGCTCAATGATAAAACGGGGGTCAGCAAAACGCTCTTTTAAGCTTGCTCGCCTTGATTTAATATTTCTTACAACACTCATAAGTGCTCTCCTATTTTTCGTTCTTATATCTAATATTTGTTTTAGATATTTTATCATTTTTCATTTCTTTAAAACATTTTGCTATGGCCTTATCTTGTTCTTTTCCTTTTCCACTACCTAGTACTAGTAATGTTTTATTTTCTTCATCATCTTCAATAATCGTAAAGTACAATCTGTCTCCAGAGTTCCACTTTTTTTCATAGAGCCCGTCACCTAGACTTTTCGCATTTGTTACCAGTCCTTGGTTTTCGATTTTTTCAATGGCAGCTTCTACTTTGGTAAGTTTTGTTCCATCTATTTTATTGGCCCATTTCGTGTAGGTTTCAGGCTCAACATCTTCCTTTGGAACAACTGCTGTAAAAGTATCTTTGCTGGCCATTGGCTTCTCCTTGAAATGTAACATATTTACAACTAATGTTATACATGTATTACAGCAACAAGGGCATTTATCCATAATATCAAGGTCTTAAATACAGGTAATTTCTACAATTTTAGAGGGGGAAAGACAGCTTCTATGTTACATTTTTCTCAAGATTTAATTCTGTTGAGAAAATGGTAACTTGGTAAGTAAACACCTTCTTTCGGATGCCTAGTTTCCTCCTAGGTCAAATAACTTTAATTATTTGACCTAAAAATGCGCAAGACATACACCCACTTTTTGCAAGACATTAGTCAGGGACTTTTTGGGGAGATTTCGAAAATGTTCCTATTGTACTTTTTTTTGTACAGCACTTGAACTTTTTACATCTACCCATTATTTTTAACCTTTCAAAGTTATAATGTTCTTAACTCATTTGTTTGCAGGAGAGATTGTGAGATTATTTTATATAAGTTTATCAATGACGATTAATTTTTGTTCATTTGCAAAATCTGATTGTCCACAATATGAGTTAAAAAATGTTGTTTGTACTTACTCTGATGGCGAGAAGTTAAATATAGGAGATGTTAAGTTTTCGGGAAACACAGAATCAAGTTATGATGGAGACTTGATAGAGACTTACCCTAATGTTGAGTTTGTTGACTCTCTCAAAATTAATTCTTATTGCAAAGATGGGAAGCTCTATACAGTTCAAAATTTAGGTTTGCAGCAAGCAATAACTGTAATAGAGTTTAAGGATGGTAAAATAAAAGAAGCAGGGCAGGTTTTTGATTATGAATGTTTAGACCTGTGGTGCTCAGAGGGGCGCCATACATCTAAAGTTATAGATTTCGAAGGTTTTTGCATTGGATCTCGTCCATAAATTTTCAGAAAAATATCTCGGTAAACGAATCGTTATAGAAATTGCTTTTTCTTCGTGTAGACAACCTGTACCTAGAACAGGTGTTTTTTTGCAAATTTGCACCGAGAAAAATCTAATTTACATGATTCTGTACATAACTCCAATTATGTACAGAACAAATCTGCTCATTTAGGTAGTACTTTAGGTGTTACCTAAAACGTCCTTTTCATTTTCACTCAAATTTTCTACTCACGAAATTACGGATTTTCGCCATCGATTAAGTGCAATCTCTTGAAAGAGATCCGTTTTAGCATATTTTTTCGTCAACTTTGTAGACAATTTTCAAACCGACCGTGTAAATGTGGGTAAAAGAAAGTAAATGTTTATTTAATTTACTATAATGTCTCATTAATGTTTCTTCCCGCAAGGGAGCTTATATACGGATTTGGTAATGAATAATACAAAATATATTTTAACTCTTTTTTTCCTGCTCCAAACTCATCTCTTTGCAATTGGTACTTTTAAAAGTCTTTCTAATGTTTCACAAAGACTTAAATCAAGTGAAAATTTTGATTTCGAGAGCTTATTACAATCTGTAAAAATTGCAAAATCAGAAGAAGCAACAGTCGGACAAAAGTTGAGAGGAAAAAATGCTTTTTCGATACTGACTCAGGCCTTTAGAAAAAACTATGGAATCAATAAGGGCAGCGATCTTGAACTACATTTAATAGAGTTAAATACAACTATTCACGGACAAATTGAAGAAGCAAATTCGAATATTTTCAATATGGGACTTAAAGATCAGAGATCGCAAGTTATTAAAAGTTTTTTTGATACAGCACAAAGACCTGCTCAAGAATATAATCTAAATGTTTATTCCTCATATAGAAAACAGGGTTCTATTCCTTCAAAAAGGTTGGGACTATTAAGTTCCAAATTTAAAACTCAAAGAGATATAGTCAAAGGGAATATTTCAAAAAATATTAAAGAATTAAATTCATTATTTTCATTTAATTTAAGACTTAAAGAAATAGTGTATGACGTCGACATTTACAAATATCACGAGCTCACTCCAGACAAATCATTTCAAAGTGAGACATACTTTAGGGCCGATTTGAATAAAAATATTCCCAGACAAAAATTAATAAAACCCTGGATTGACACTATGGCCATCAAACTTACTGAGTCTTTTGAACCTCTAGAGACTTATTTTACTTTTTTTAATGCTGTCCGAGAATATAAGGTTATATATCCTCATTCAATTTCTCAAAAATCATTAGAAATGATTAGAGAGTTATTTCTTTTGAGACTTAGAATGGATCCAAGTTCACTATCAACTCCAATGTTATCTAAATACCTTATAGAAATTATTGATGATGGCCAAGATTCTTATGAAAGCTATCTGAGACAAATCTTTATTGGTTTGTCTCATCATGACAACACCTACGAATTGGTTTTGTTTGAATTATTAGAAAATCCAACAAAATATAAAATGCCAAATTCTATAATAAGTGAGCTTTTAGAAAATTCAATTAATATGGCCTTTGGAGTTTCCAAAGATAATCCAGAGATTGCTTTTAATTTCTTAAATAAATTATTAAGTAAAAATTTACTTGAAGGAGCTTCTTTGGAATTGTTTTTTGCAAATATTAAAAAACTTGCTCATGAAGATCCTACTCTTTTAGATCATCCTAAAATTGAAGATATCTTTAAAAACAATATTCAGTTATCAACATGGCTTGATAAAGTTTCAGATTTCTAATCAACATAAAAAAAGAACCCCCGCTTCATTCGAAGCGAGGGGGTCCTCTTTAATTGAGTTCTTATCGGTTCATTATCCGTTAATCAATTTCAAAGCAACGTTTGGAAATTGATTAGCTTGAGAAAGAACTGCCGCACCAGATTGAACAAGTATATTGTTTCTGGCCATATCAGCAGTTTCTGAAGCGACATCAACATCTCTAATTCGCGATTTTGCTGAACTAAGGTTTTCATCACTGATACCCAAAGTATTAATTGCTGAACTAAGTCTGTTTTGAGTCGCTCCAAGTTCAGATCTAACGCCGTTGATCTGTACAAGTGAGTCGTCAAGTTTTTTAAGCGCTGACTGAGCACCTTGCTTAGTCGCCACACTCTCGGCAGTAAGCCCGAGTGAGGCAAGTGTTGCGTCGGCCTCTGTTCCATCGTAACGAATTCTATCCAACACTGGATCATTTTTCGTTCCGATTTGAAATTCAAGCTGACCTCCAGTTCCATCAAGTAGCTTGGTTCCGTTAAAAGATGCACTTCTAGAAATTCTATCGATTTCATCTTTAAGCTGTTGGAACTCGATGTCTGAAAATCCACGCTCTGTATCTCCAACTGTGTCCGAAGCTGACTGAACAGCAAGTTCTCTAAGTCTAATAACGATGTTAGAAACTTCATTCAACCCACCTTCCGCAGTTTGGATTAACGAGATTGCATCCCCTGCATTTCTCGTTGCCTGTCTCACACTTCTAATTTCTGCACGCAAGTTTTCACTAATAGCTAAACCAGCTGCATCGTCACCCGCTCTCGTAATACGCTCACCTGATGACATTTTTCTTAAGTTGTCGTTAAGTCTTCCAGTAGTTACTGAAAGTGATCTTTGTGCCGTTAACGACGGTACGTTTGTGTTAATTCTTAAACCCATGGTTAATCTCCTTTAAACATGTAAAACCTCCTGTTTTATGCCCGAACTTCCTGTCCGAGTAGTTATTGTTAATTGTTATGATAAGAACTCTTGTTATGTAATCCAAGACTCTCACATTTGCAGAGTGCGAGGGCCTTAGCATAATCAAGTGTTAAAATTTAAAACACCCAAATAAACCTTCATATCAAATCCTTTTATGCTTAACCTTGAGAGGCAGCATTAATAAGTTGAATAGCATTTTTAGTGTACGAATTCGCTTGTGAAAGTACCGAAGTTCCGGCCTGCACAAGTATGCTGTTCTTAGTAAGTTCAGCAGTTTCTTTTGCTACATCTGCATCCCTCACCCGAGAGTTCGCGGCCGATAGGTTTTCTACACTAACGTTAATATTGTTTATCGTAGACTGCAGTCTGTTCTGAAGAGCACCAAAATCTGCTCGAATACCAGATACAGAAATAATCGCTTGGTCGATTGCCGATAATGAATTCTGTGAAGAAATTTTATCAGCGACAGATGCCAAATTTAAACCTAATGCAGCGATATTAACATCAGCACTAGATGCATCAAATGTAAGTCTGTCAGTAATCGGATCATTTCTGGTTCCAATTTGAATGTCGAAGACTGCTCCTGTACCATTTAATAATGGTACTCGGTTGAATTCTGTCGAGTTTGCAATACGATCAACTTCAGAAGTAAGTTGTTCGAACTCAACATTCAGAAATTTTCTTTCTGTACCACCGATCGTATCAGATGCAGCTTGAACAGAGAGTTCTCTAAGTCTAATAAGGATGTTTGAGACCTCGGCGAGAGCTCCTTCAGCGATTTGAACTAATGAAATACCGTCCTCGGCGTTTCTACCAGCTTGTCCCAAACCACGTATTTGAGCTTTGAGGTTCTCAGAGATTGCTAAACCAGCAGCGTCATCCCCGGCCCTATTGATCCGTTGTCCTGAAGACAACTTCTCAAGTGTCTTGTCCATTGCCAGACGCGTATTTCCCAAGTTTCTTTGGGCATTCAGCGAGGCAACGTTCGTATTAATTCGAAGTCCCATTTCAATCCTCCTTGATTACGGGTCTGGTAAAACTCCTTTTCACCAGCGAACTTAAAAGTTATAAAAAACTTTTTGTTCCTTCTTATGCCTTGTCGATTCAGCAAATGATTTCTTTATGAATTTGTATATTTTTTTTAATGTAGGCAAAAAGTATCTCTAGCAGTAGATGTAATTTCTTAAAATATTGAAACTAGGAGTTATTTTTCTTCTACATATTGTCATTTTCTTTGATTTTAGGGAAAATATTACCTATGAGAGAAGTTAAAAGTTTAAATCAGCATCCAGAATATTATGATCATTTGCTTATTTCACTAGAAGAATCTTTTAAGTATTCCAAAGAAAATCAATTCAAAATTGATTTTTATCCTCTAATGAGAAAAGAAAACTGGTCTAATTGTTTTATACTTCTTGAAGATGGTAAATTTGCAGGACATATAGGTGTTTTAGAAAAAAAAATGCTTGGACAGACTGTGGCCTTACTTGGTGGAATATTTATTTCAAGTGAATTTCAAGGTAAAGGTTTATTTTCTGACTTTATATTAAATGTTATTGATAATTTTCAAGATGCAGCGCTTTTTATACTCCATAGTGATCTTAGTGAGCTTTATAAAAAATTTGGATTCTACCTCTGTGGAGGTCAACTTCAAACAGGGACTGATGATATCAATATCAAAGCTCCACATGACTTTTTGAAAACAAAATTAAATAAACTCAGTTCATTTGAAATTGATCAGCTTGCAAATATTTATGATCAATCTATTGCGAAAAATTTTTTGACACTCGAAAGATCAAGAGCTGATTGGGAATTGTTAAAAAATATCACAAGTTCAGACCTATTCATAAAAAAAGATAGCGACGTTATCAAATCTTATTTTTTTGCAAACAAGGGATTTGATCTTCCTTCGATTATTCATGAAATCGGTCATATTTCAGGAGATATTTTACATATATTAAAAGACATCCATCAATACAAAGTCTGGGTTCCAGAACACTATACAGAGTTCTCAAACTCACAAGATTTAATGTATCTAGGTCTAATTAAAATTGGTAATATCAATAGTTTGAATCATATTCTCAAACAATTAACCCATAACGAAATTGAAATTCTAGATATTAGTTTTAGTAAAATAACAATTCGTCATTTAGATGAAAATCACGAACTTCCTATAGAAACTTTACTTGGAGGTTTGTTTGGACCTAACAGATATGAAGATTTAAAAAAATATCCACCTCTATATATCTCAGGTTTAGACTCGGTTTAATTTTTTTTATTTCTTAATTTTAATCTTTCAAAAATAATATTCAGAAAAACAAAAATAAATATAACAAAAGTTAATACTGCACCTGAGGGCCATTGTCCTAAATTTGATAAGGGTATAGGACCTATTTGATAGAGTGTTGCAACCAAAAGACCAAGTGAAGTTAGACAGTAACCAACGATAAGTACACTTGTTGCAATATTTTGATAAGCTTGAATCTGTCCCTTAACTTCAATTGGAACAGAATAATTATTTTTTGAAATATCTTTTAAAAACCATTTTAAATGCCTCGGAAATATTCTGTAGATTGATGTCAGATCTCTTGCGGCCCAGATCGATTCTTCAATGACATCTTCCTTAGTAAAAGAATTCTTTATTAATACTTTTATATCTTTTTCTAGTGCTGAAAATATATCGAAATCAATCCCTAGTGATTTCCCTACCCCATCAAGTGTGATAAAGGCCCTAAAAACAACAAACCACTCCCGGGGTAGAAAGATTTCATGTTCACTCAATGTTTTGACAACGGCCCTTAAGGCCTGGGAAAAATTAGTTTGGGCGATTGTTAAACCTACAAAAGGAGAAAGTGCCTCTCTCACATCTCCAATCAGAACATCAACTTCGGGAGTCCTATCGTACTCTGCTACATCGAGAAATTCATAGACTAAATTTTCATAATTGTAAGAAATCAATGCAAAAATGATAGCGACAAAATTCAATCGATTCTTTTTGCTAAGATTTCCCATAAGTCCAAAATCAATAAGTGCTATTTTTCCATCTTTCTGGTAGAAGAAATTACCACCATGCAAATCTGCATGGAAAAATCCATCATTTAAAAATGTTCTTAGAAATAAATCTACACCCTTCTCTAATTTAGGAGTGATTTCTTCTATTAACGGAGAAATCTTCTGTTGATCACTAAATGGTATTCCATCAACATATTCCATAATTAAAACGTTTTCCCTACTAAGTTCCTTATATACTTTTGGAATATAGAAAACATTTTCAGTATCATGCTCGGCCAAATTATTTTTTAGCCTTGTCCCGTTTAAGGCCTCAATATGAAAATTAAGCTCATTTTGTATACTAAAAGAAAAATCTCTTATAATTCTAGTTACTCCCAAATATTTTATCTCAGGGCCAAGCTTTTCAAGTTGAGAGGCCAAAAAATGTAAAATTGCAATGTCGGTTTGAATAACTTTACTAATTCCTGGACGTCTAATTTTTATAACAACGTTTTCACCTGTTTTAAGTTTCCCCTTAAAAACGACACCTATAGAAGCTGTGCCAATTGCCTCTTCGTGAATAGATTCAAAAATATCATCCAGATTTCCAAACTCTTGAACTAAAAGAGGTTTTAAAGTAGAATAAGGAACTCCTTTGACTTTATCCCTAAGATCTTTCATCTCATTGATAAATCCTTGATCAAAAATGTCTTCTCGTGAACTTAGAATTTGTCCGAGTTTTATAAATGTTGGGCCTAATTCTTCAAAACAATCTTTTAAGCGCTTACCCACAATTTCAGGCCACTCTTTTTGGGACCTTTCTGCCAGTTCATCTCTTAATCCTCGTTTGGACTTTGGAATAACAAAGTCTGGTAACCCTGATTGAATACCAAGTCCAATAAACTCACTAAAGCCATGTTTTGCAAATACGGAAAGAATTTCTTTTAAACGGGTAACATTCTTAAAGGTCTTACTGATATCAATTCCTGTTTGAATAATTCCCATTTAAAAATCCTTTGGTTTATTGATTTTGATATTAAGATAATATCTCTTTTGATAAGTTATGGGTATGTTTCAGAAAATCCTCATTCTTTTATTATTTGTATCTTTGACACTTAAGGGATGGTGCGTTGAAATCTGTAGCCGTACAGCAGTTATCAATGGACAAAAAATATTAGTTGATCTCAATAGTGGCCAAAAAGGCGAAGGCCTACGCTTTTATATAGAAAAAGATGAAAAAGCTTTAAGCTATCTAAACCTCTATCAAAAAGAAAACCAAAAAAAATGGCCTTACATTACCCTTGGCAGCATCACTTTAGGTTCTTTTTTAGCACTGGCCGTCAATGATTTCGATCGATCTGAAAAAAATATTTTGATCGGGGCCGGAATACTATCACTTGTGTTTAATATTTCGCTCAATAGATTTTCTTCGCGTCAAAATGAAAAAAACCTGATTCGGGCCATTGAGGAATATAATCGCAGAAATCTTCCAAAAATAGACTTCAAATCAGACACAAATGTAGGTAGAGTCCACTCTCAGGGTGGATTCTCACTTGGAACGCAGTGGAGTTTTTAGAGGTTTTATGAGCGACAAAGTTAATTGTTATAAATGTGGAAATGAGTTAAGGGCATTTACACCGGGGATGCGGGTAAGTCGTTCAGATGAATGTGAACATTGTTATGCTTCATTGAGATGTTGTAAGATGTGTGAATTTTTTGACGAGTCGTCTTACAATGAGTGCAGAGAGCCTGTGGCCCAAAGAATTGTGGATAAGGAAAAGGTAAACTTTTGCGACTATTATAAATTCATTTCACAAAATAAGAGTGAAATGAAATCTAAAGAAGACATGTTCAGTGCAGCTGACGCGCTCTTTAAAAAATAATCAAATAGGAAAAATTATGAAAGAAAAACCAATCACAAAAGAAGGCAGAGATAGAATTCAGATAGAATTAAATCAACTTATAAAAGTCGATAGGGAAGAAATTAAAACTGCAATTGCCGAGGCCAGAGCACTTGGAGATCTGAAGGAAAATGCCGAATATCATTCTGCAAAAGAAAAACAATCCCTTATAGAAGGGAGAATTATGGAATTACAAAGTATTATCTCACAATCTAAAGTCATTGATGTTACAAGTATCGATAGTGATAAAATCATTTTTGGAGCAACAGTATCTCTATACGATCCGGAAAAAGAAAAATCTCTTACTTATAAAATTGTTGGAGAAGATGAAGCAGATATTTCACTTGGTCAGATCTCTTACAACTCTCCCTTAGGAAAAGCTCTCATCGGTAAGGAGGAAGGTGATGAAATCATCGTTAAGGCCCCAAAAGGAGACATTACCTACGAAATTGAGTCGTTTGAATATAAATAGTCCTGAGTGGAATTTACCTTTAACATTACTCACTAAAAACAAACCATCGGCCACGATAAAATCTTTAAATGAAGTCGGTTTAAACACACTTTATGATTTATTGTGGATCGTTCCTTTAAGAGTCGAACTACTACCAGAGGCCTGTGCATTCTCGATGGCCACGCCGGATCATTACTTTCAGGGGGAAGGTGAAATTCTCTCGATAAGAGTAAGTAAAAATTATCATCACAAAGGAAAAAAACAAACCTCTCTTCAAAATATAAATATCCTAGTAAAAGATTTAAATTCCTCAAAGATGTTAGAACTGAAGTGGTTTAACACTTATCCTTCAGTAGTCAAAAAATTAGAAAGTCTTAAGTCAATTCGATTTATGGGAAAGATTAGCTTGTATAACAACTCACTTCAGGTGATCAATCCTGAAGTTCTTGAATTAAAGGAAAAATTTAATACTGAAGAGCTGCAAGTCGTTTATCCGACAATAAATAAAATAAAACCGAGCTTACTAAAGAAGTTGATGGATAAAATTCCTATGCGTATGTGGAATGAAATCCCTGATTATCTTTCAAATGAAGAATTACTTGCAAGAGGATTTCTTTGTCTTTCTGAAAGTTTTAAAATTTTGCACGGCAAGATTAAAAGTAAAAACCAATATGATCTGGCCCAAAAACGAATCATTTATGAAGAGTTCTTCCAAGAACAATTAAAAGTGTATCTAAGAAAACAAAAAGTTATTGTGAAAAAATGTACACCTTGGGCCTTAAGTGATCATCACAAAAAGATTTTAATTGCATCTTTTCCGTATGATCTAACTTCAGATCAGCTACGTGCATTCGATGATATTATGAAAGATCTAGCTTCAGGGCATCCTATGATGAGACTTATTCAAGGGGATGTTGGTTGTGGAAAAACGACGGTTGCAATACTGGCCAGTGTTATTGCATTTCTAAATTCCAAACAGTCGGCCCTAATGTCGCCTACTGAGGCATTAGCACTCCAACACTTTAATACTTTAAATCAATATTTGGAAAATTCTCCTTTAGATATTCAAGTTTCATTACTATTAGGTTCAACTTCCCAAAAAGAAAAAAAAGAGATTTTGCATAAATTATATTCGGGAGATATTCACATTGTTGTTGGTACACATTCTTTGTTTCAAGATAGTGTTCTTTTTAAAGATCTGGGCCTAGCTATTATTGATGAACAACACAAGTTTGGCGTTGAGCAAAGAAACAAACTCGTGGGCAAGGGCCCTCTGGTTCATACCCTCATTATGACGGCAACCCCAATACCTAGGTCCCTTTGTCTGACGCAATATGGTGATTTAGATATTTCAGTGATTAAATCATTACCCTCAGGTAGAAAAGGGCATAAAACAAGAATAGTTCTCCCACATAATTATGAGAAGTTTTTGAGTTTTATTAAGACAAGAATTTCTCTAGGAGAACAGGCCTATGTTGTCACTCCGGCAATAGAAGACAATCCAGAGATGGATATGGTAGCACTTGAAGAAGTTTTTAAAAAGTTCAAGCAATTATTTAGTAATATTGAAATTAATATTCTCCATGGAAAGTTATCTTCTGAAGAAAAAAAAGTTGCAATAAATGATTTCGAAAAGGGAAAAACTCAAATATTAATTTCAACAAGTGTCGTTGAAGTTGGGATAGATGTTCCGAATGCAACGATTATGGCAATTATGAGTCCTGAACGTTTTGGATTAAGTTCTCTTCATCAGCTTAGAGGACGTGTTGGGAGAGGACATCTTCCAGGTTTTTGTTTTCTCGTTTGTGAAAAAAAAATATCAAACGAGTCAATATATCGCTTAAAAATTATTGAAAATAACACTGATGGCTTTTTAATAGCAGAAGAAGATCTAAGAATTCGTGGGCAGGGTGATTTATTTGGAACATCCCAATCAGGTCTCGTCACAAACAAAAGACTTGCAAATATTATTACAAATAGTGATATATTAAACACAGCAAAAAATGACTCTCAGGTATTTATTGATGAATTAAGACCAAATATTACTCAAATGCTGGCAAATATTAGTAGAGATAAGATGATTTATTCAACAATTTAAGGAAAAAGATGATTAAGTTCAAAATTTTAAAATCTCCAGACTTAGATCATTTGTATCGTGAATTTGTATCAACGAAAATGTTTTTTACTCTCGGAAAATCCTTAAAATGCGATTTAATAATTGATGACCCGGGGATTTTAAAAGAGCACCTTCATTTTTTTGATACTAAAAAAGGATTGGTTATTAAAAGCACTCAACAAAATGCCTATTTTTTGTCGAATGGGAAAAAAATGTCAGGAATAAAAACACATAAAGTAGATGACATTTTTCAAGTTGGAGAAACTTTAATTAAGATTATTCAATATGATTCAAGAGCAAAAAAAAATACTGATATCGCCCAAGAATTAAAAGTGAAATATGAAAATCTTGCAAATGAAGAAAACGATTCATATGAATTGATTCATACTCTCGAACAAGAAATGCTTAACCTTCAATCTATTTATAAAGAGGAAGAGTTATCATGATCGAAAATGGACATCCAAATTATTTTTTTACGCAAGATAGTACAAGGATTTTTTATAATACAAATTTTGATGTGGGCAAAATTAATACTGAAGAACGTATTTTAGTTTTTAATTACGGCCTACTTTGCAGTAATCACCACTGGATATATCAAATACCCTATTTCGAACAAAGGGGATTTAAAATATTACTTCATGACTACAGAGGGCATTTTAATTCTTCAGGTATTCATAATCTCGACAAAATAAATTTCGATCATATAGTAGAGGATTTAGAGCAACTCTTAAAACATATAGGTGCTAAAAATGTTATTCTCTTTGGCCATTCAATGGGAGTGAATGTTTCATTAGAATATGCTAAAAGATTTCCTCAGTTCGTAGATGGTTTGGTACTTATATCCGGAACAGTATTTCCTCCACATGACATAATGTTTGATAGTAATATAATAGATCTTGTTGCACCTTATGTAGAAAAGTTCATAGAAACTTATCCATCCCTAGTGAGCAAATTTTGGTCCTCAGGATATAAAAACCCTATTATTCAACATTTTATTAAACAAGGTGGTTTCAATTCAAAACAAGTCTCTATTGAATATGTTCAAACTTATCTCAAAAAAATGGGAGAACTTGACCACAGACTTTTCATTAAACTTATAAATCAAATGCGTGATCATGATATCATCAATCATCTCGAAGAAATTTCAGTCCCGACTCTCATTGTGGGTGGAGATAAAGATAAAGTGATTCCCAACTATCTCCAAAATATTTTGCATAAATATATCATTGACTCTGAACTCTACATTGTCAATGGAGGAAGTCACGTTCCTCAAGCAGATTTTCCAGATAGTATCAATGATAGAATTTACCATTTTTTAAAAAAATTTAATTAACTACGTTTGTGATATTCTAGCAACGATTTGAAAAGTCTATCGATTGCAGTTCGAGTTTGCATTTTTTTATACTCTTCATGTGAAGCTTCCCCTTTAGTGTTCACTTCATGTGATTTACTATCTACAATTTGAACCTCATAAGGGTAAAAGAAACGAATATCTCTCGCAATAAGAGAAATATCTAAATTTAAAATTTTACTTGCTAGCTCAGACTCCTGCTCTTTGGCAACTTTCCTTACCTTATTAAATTCCGATAAAAAAGGATTTCTAAACCTTATAAGTTGTCTACATGTAAATTGAACAGATTGATACTTTGAAGAAGTAAAGTCGTTCTTCTTATTATTTTTATCCCCTCTTCCCGTATCTATGAGATCTAGTAGTTTTTCTTTGAATTCTTGTTCACTCAACTGAAATCTAATGGCATCTTTGATCAATTTATAGTGTCCACTTTTTAAACTTTTAAGATTAAAAATCGTATTTATCGAACGACTTGGTTTTATATTATGTGGAATACAAATGTGATTTTCTAAAATAAAACGGACTACATTTAAAATATCAATTTTTTCTCTCACCACTATACGTACACCAACTCTATCAAACAACTCTTCTGCAACATGTTCAGCTTTATGAAGCAATTTAATGATAGTACTCTCCCTTGATTTTTTAGATTTTGTTTGAAAATCAATGACCTCAATTGAGTACTTATCCGCAGGTTTTCCTAAATAAAGTTTGTTCTCGCCATCTCTATGTAAATGCTTATAAAATTTATCAAAAATTTGCGTTTGAACAACGTTGAAATAATTTGATCTCAAATCCTTATCAATATGTATAACCGTGTGCATAACTTTTAGCACGATTTCGGCCCACAAACGCTCCTCTTTCGTGACATCCTTATTCGCTCCTGAAATCATTATAAATAAATCAGTAATTTCAGTAATGAGATAAAGATTATTTGGAATTTGTAAATTAAGTCCGTCTGAATTTCCTTCCTTTAAAAAATAACGCTTAATAAATTGCAACGATTCTTGAAAATATCCAAATAACTCCGCCTTACTTACGGGATCATTGGGATCCAGTCCATAACCTTTTAGAAAATTATTTGCCTTATCTTTACTGTCAACTGTTGTGATAAAATGTTTTGAATCAAGTGCTGATTTGCCACCAATGATCACATCAAACTGTTCCCAGTCGTAGAAGTAATGCTCTAAATATTCTGGACGTCTGGCCATAAAAACCTATTCTTATGTATTTAATCTCATTATTGTAAGGTAATAAAGTTCGCGCTACACTACAAGAAAAAAAGATGGTGACCTATGGCGCAAATTCAGTCTAAAATCTTATCCTTCTTGGAAAAATCATTTCTCTCCTTTCTTGGTGTTGGGCTTGCCCCGTTCGCACCAGGAACCTTTGGAACTCTGGCCATCTGCCCCTTTCTTTACTTCTTTGACAAGCTTCATATCCCCACATTTATTTTTTTACCCATACTTATTTTAGCAACTTTTCTATCTTGTATTCTTGCCGAAAGAAATCGGAAAAAAAATAATGAGCACGATCCATCCTGGATAGTCATCGATGAAGTTCTTGGTATGTCTTTGAGCTGGATTATAGTTGGTTCCACTAACCTCGTAGGACTCATTATTTTATTTATTCTCTTTCGCCTTTTCGATATTTTTAAAATAGGCCCTGCAAAATATTTTGACACAAAAGTTACCCATGGTTGTGGTGTTATTCTGGATGACCTTGTTAGTGGAGTTTATGCAAGTCTAATTTTTCTTATATTAAGATTTTTCTTATCAGATTCTTTAATCATCTGAATTCACTATTTCTCTTGATATGCTTTAAAGTACGTATTAAATCTGTCTCTAAGTTTTTTATCTTTAAATGATAAATATCTCCCCACTGTCTCAACTAAGAAGCTACACTCCACATCCATTGGATCTTGTCCTTGTGATCGATACAAATCCTTAAATACGCTAAACTCTGAAATTGCAAATTCAATTCTATCCTTTATAAGTAGGTGTGCTAGAGATCCTTGGTGCTCTACTTCTTGGTAATTTTCTATTTTTTGTAATTCTGGATAGATTTTTGAAGCACTCTGAAAACCTCCGACTTTGAATTTAACAAGATCGCTTATTTTTTTTATTTTAAGTCCCTTACTTTTCTTACTTATGGCGCAATTTTGAAAATTATCAACAGGAACACTTGGGTATAAATCTCCATGCTCTGAAAAAAAAGACACCGGAAGATTTAGTGATGCATGATATTTTTCTTTTTTGAACTCATAAAAAATCCTATCATTAGGCATTAACAAAAACTTGACTTGATGACTCATGTTGCTAAACACTGTCGTTAATATTTTAGCTTGAGTTCCTTTTACTTCTCCTTCTTCCTCATATATATAAGGCCGCAAAGAATTACTCGCTATAATTGTGATTGTTTCTTCTGCAAGTCCAATTTTTATAATATAAAAGCACAAGAGACATATGGCCGATATTTTTCCCACTCTCAACCTTCTTTTTAATTACGCAGAAAGACTTGCGCATTTGTTGCGTAATATTTAGAATTCAAGCAATAGCTAGTTGCTAACCTGTACTGATTATAAATTGAATATACCTCAATTGGGAAGTTTCGAATTACCAGTAGTTGAAAGAGGAGATCTTAACCACATTTGTTATGCACTAGGAATTGAATAAATACTAACGACAATGCTAGCGTCACTAAGACTACATTGACCAAACAGGAGATTAAAGTATGGCCATATCGACTACAGGTAGCACTGAAACAAACAAAGCAAAAGCACTGGATCTGGCCCTGGCCAATATTGAAAAGCAATTTGGTAAAGGCGCCATTATGAAACTTGGAACCGAAGGAGTGGAAAATAAAATACCCGCAATTTCAACAGGATGCCTGGGCCTAGATATTTGCCTTGGTATAGGAGGAATTCCTAAAGGAAGAATCGTTGAAATCTATGGGCCAGAATCATCAGGGAAAACGACCCTTACTCTACATATTGCAGCTGAATGCCAAAAAGCAGGTGGAACAGTGGCCTTCGTTGACGCTGAGCATGCCCTCGACACGGCCTATGCAAGTAAGCTTGGAGTTGATATCCCTAATACACTTATTTCACAACCTGATAGCGGGGAGCAAGCACTAGAGATTACAGATATGCTCGTGCGCTCAGGGGCCGTTGACCTTCTCATCGTTGACTCCGTTGCCGCACTTACACCACGGGCCGAGCTAGAAGGAGACATGGGAGATTCACACATGGGACTACAGGCCAGACTTATGTCTCAGGCCCTACGTAAACTTACCGGGTCTATTTCACGCTCCAACTGTACAGTTATCTTTATCAATCAGTTAAGAATGAAAATTGGAGTCATGTTTGGCAACCCTGAAACAACTACTGGTGGTAATGCCCTTAAATTTTATTCATCAGTTCGTATCGATATCCGCCGTATAAGCGGCATAAAGGGAAGTGACGGTGAGATCATCGGAAACCGAACAAAAGTAAAAATTGTAAAAAATAAGGTTGCTCCTCCCTTTAAACAGCATGAATTTGACATCATGTATGGGCAAGGGATTTCACAATCTGGTGATCTCATTGACCTGGCCGTAGAGAGAAAAATCGTCGATAAGGCCGGCGCATGGTTCTCTTATAATAACGAAAAAATTGGACAAGGACGTGAGAAGGCCAAGCTATTTCTAGAAGAAAATCCTGAAATAGCAGAAGAAGTTAGAGAAAAAATTCTTGTCAAAGCAGGGCTGATAGAAGACCAAAGTGTCGCAAATATGAATCTTGAAACTGGAGAAATCTTAGAAGAGATTGACGATAAAACGGTTAAAAAGACCAAAAAGAAAAAAACAATCCAATAGCCACCTCCTATAAATGAGGGCCTCCTTCTTAAGAATTTGAGAGGAGGTCTTTTTTTGAATGAACCAAGAAATAAACGCTAAAATTCATAAGCAAGCTAAAATTCCAACGGCATACGAATATGCCATTACTTTACTTTCTAAAAAAAACTATTCTGAATTAAAACTGAAACAAAAAATTGCGACAAAAAAATACTCTCTCGAAGAAATAGATCAGGCAATCGAAAAAATAAAAGAAAAAAACTTCTTACGCGAAGATTACTACATTGAAGGGAGGGCAAAAGGCCTATTGCGTAAAGGTTACTCCCCACAATATATAGCTTTAAAAATTCAAAATGAAGGACCTAACGTTTCCGCTGAAGATATTATCAACATCGCCAATGAAAACGGCATCGATCTCAATCTTATAAAACAAGAGTTAGTTAATAAAAAACTTAAAACTCTAGGGCCAGAAATGAGTGAGTTTGAAAAAAAATGCAAAATTAGAACATTTTTAAGCTCAAAAGGGCATTATTGCTAAAGAATAACTCTCAAATATCCGAAAAAATGGTATGGGAATAAAAATTTTTCTCTTAACATTCGTGTCTTTTTTCATATTATCTCATATTATCTTTTGATGAGGCTTCTCTACCAATTCATGGTGTGTTAAATCATAATCACAAAAAAGCGTTTTAGACTCAATGCGAGCAAGGTGAAATATGAAAGTACAAGAAATTCGCGAAAAATTTGTCCAATTTTTTGAAAGTAAAAATCATATTAAATATGAATCATCTCCCCTAATACCTCAGAACGATCCCACTTTGCTTTTTGCAAATGCAGGAATGAACCAATTTAAGGATTTTTTCACTGGAAAGGCAAACCCCAATCACAAAAGGGCCGTTACAATTCAAAAATGCGTTCGGGCCGGTGGAAAACATAATGATCTAGAAAATGTTGGCCTGACGGCCAGACATCACACTTTTTTTGAAATGCTTGGAAATTTTTCCTTCGGTGACTATTTTAAAGAAGAGGCCATCGTATTTGCTTGGGAGTTCTTGACCGATGTCCTGAAAATCCCCAAAGATAAACTCTTTATCACTGTCCACCACTCTGATGATGAGGCCCTTGAAATTTGGCATCAAAAAATTGGTATCCCTAAAAATAAAATCTTCAAAAAAGGCGACAAAGACAATTTTTGGGAAATGGGCGATACTGGCCCTTGTGGGCCCTGTACTGAAATTTTCTACGATCACGGCCCTGATCACTCCACACCAGGACTCGTTTTAAAAGAAGGACAAGACATCTTAGAAGATGAACTACGCTATGTTGAAATTTGGAATCTAGTCTTTATGCAATTTGAAAAATCCAAAGAAGGCATAAAACCACTTCCCAACCCTTCGATTGATACTGGTGCTGGACTAGAAAGAATTGCAGCTGTCTTACAAGGAAAATACTGGAATTATGATACAGATGCCTTTACCCCTATCATAAAAAAAATCGAAGATATTTCAGGGAAAAAATATACAGAAAAAGAATCTCAATCAAGCTTTCGTGTCGTAAGCGACCACATAAGATCAGCTACAATGCTTATTACTGATGGTGTAATACCTTCTAATGAAGGCAGAGGATACGTCTTAAGAAGAATAATCAGAAGGGCCGTTAGACACTTGCGCCTATTAAATGCACCAGATGGTAGTTTTTGTAAAATTGTCCCGGCCGTATTTGAAACTCTTGGAAAAGAGTACCCTCAAAATAAAACAAATTCTGCTCTTGCTGAAAAACTACTTCTCTTAGAGGAAAAAAAGTTCCTTGAAACTCTCGATTTAGGACTGAAGTATCTAAACGAAAGTTTGAAAAAAGATGTTCTTAATGGAGTGTTTAAGGGCGATGCCGCTTTCAAATTATACGATACATATGGTTTTCCACTCGATCTTACAGAGCTCATTCTTCAAGAACAGGGACTGAAGGTAGACACCAAGGCATTTGATAGTTCCATGCTCAAAAGAAAAGAAGATTCAAAAAAATCTTGGAAAGCAACAGGTCAAGTTGACAACAAAATATTCTTTGAAGCAAAAGAAAAGTGCGGAGAAACTCAATTTACTGGTTATCAAAAAACAAATGAATTTTCCAAACTCCTATATAAAATTGACTTAGGAGAAAATACTGCCCTCATTTTCGATAAAACTCCTTTTTATGGAGAATCAGGTGGGCAGGCCGGAGACAGTGGGAATATAAAATTAAATGGGAATTTAATAGCTCATATCTCTGATACTCAAAAACCCGTTGAAAATCTCTTTGTTCACATTTGTGACACCGATGCTTGCGAATTATTAGAAATAAGTGAAACATATGAACTGCAAATTGATATACAAAGAAGAGAATTAACAAAAAGAAATCACTCTGCGACTCACCTTCTCCAATCTGCTTTGATTGAGGTATTAGGTAAACATGTTAAACAGGCCGGATCCAGTGTTGATTTTGAAAAATTACGATTTGATTTCACCCATATGCAAGCTGTCAGTGCTGAAGAATTGCAACAAGTTGAGGAACTCGTAAATCAAAAAATTAATTCCGCACTTGAAGTTAATGCTAATATTATGACAAAAGATGAAGCAATTCATAAAGGAGCACTGGCCCTATTTGGAGAAAAATATGGTGATAATGTTCGAGTACTCACCATGGGAGATTTTTCCACTGAACTTTGCGGAGGAACCCACGTTGATAATACAAAGGAAATAAGTCTATTTGTCATTCTCAGTGAATCTTCTTTAAGTACTGGAGTGAGAAGAATTGAAGCAACAACATCAGACAATGCATTTCACTACCTGACCCGCAGATCACGTTTATTAGGAGAGATTGAACGACTCGCAAATGCAAAAGATACGGCCTCGATTGATAAGTTCAACTACTATATAGAAGAGGTCAAAAACAAATCTAAGGAAATTGCACAACTAAAAGATAAATTACAATCTAGTCAATCTGATGAGTTGTTTTCAAATCCTCAGAAAATTGGTGATTTTGTCTTTGTAAGTGCCATTGCTCCTGAAGGAGCTGATTCACGAAAAATTTCAGATATATTTATGGACAAAAACAATAACGGTATCTTGTTACTATTTGGCCAGAAAGGAGATAAGCAATCAATTCTGATTCGTAGACCAAAGGACTTAAAAACAATTCACTGTGGAAACATTTTGAAATCAGCTCTTGAATTAATTGGTGGTCGTGGAGGAGGTAAACCTGAACTTGCGCAAGGATCTGGAGAACTAGGCGGCATAGAGGTTGTAACAAGATTTGTTAAAAAAAGTATTGAAGAAGCTATCATAAAATAAGGGTCAGCACTTTGATGAAAATTATCCTCATACTCACTTTAATGTTTACTTTTTCTTGTCGTAAAAAAGTCGACACTATTAGTGAGGACAATATCATTAGAGCAGCACTCAATGGAAAGATTGACTCAATTGACCCTGGCGTGGCCTACGATTCTGTTTCCGGAACAATCATATCTCAAGTTTATGAAACACTATTTGAATATCATTATTTAAAACGTCCACTTGCAATGAGACCACTTTTATCAGATGGATTTCCCGTTTATAGTGAAGATAAAAAAACCATTACTTTTACAATCAAAGAAAATGTCCCTTATCATTATGACCCCTCATTCAAAGGTCAAAAAAGATTTGTTGAGGCCAAAGATTTCATAACAGCACTTAAAAGGGTTGCTTTCAAAGGAACTCAATCAAAAGGGTGGTGGCTTTTTCGAGATAAAATAATTGGATTAGATGAATTTAGAGATAAAGCAAAAACTGATATCAACAAATTAGTCACTTTAGACATTGAAGGATTAAAAGCATTAAGTAAAACGCAGTTTCAAATTAAATTAAAAAGATATGATCCACAGTTTCTCTTTGCTTTTACTATGCCTTTTACCTCTCCTATCCCGTTAGAAAGTGTTATCTATTATAATAATATGTTTGAACAAATTGAAGTTGGTACTGGCCCATTTAAGTTGACTTCTCTTAATAAAAACTCTGGCGCAAAACTTCAGCGATTTCCTAACTATAATGTTTCTAAATATCCCTCAGAAGGTGATCGTTATTCTCATGATTTTGAATTGTTAAAAGATGCTGGTAAGATTTTACCGCTATCTGATGGAATTCAATTTTTTGTACTAAACGAAGCTCAACCTAGATGGCTTAATTTTTTGAAAAAAAATTTGGATTTTATTTTGCTCGTTAAAGATAATTTCTCAATGGTTATTGACCAAGATGGAACTATTTCACAAAAACTAGAAAAAGAAGGAGTTCAACTCGTCGTTTCTCCAACCCTAACCTATTGGTGGATATCTTTTAATATGGAAAACGGACTCGTTGGAAAGAACCTCTTTTTACGCAAGGCAATTGCCCACGCTATCGATGTTGATAAATACATAGATCTCTTCACGAAGAATGTTGGTCTGAAGGCCTATTCTATTTATCCTCCGGGAATCCCGGGACATGACCCAAACCATCAAAGACCATATGAATATGACCTAGAAAAGGCAAAAAATTACCTTGAAAAAGCTGGTTATCCAGGAGGAAGGGGACTTCCCAGTATTGATATCAATATGAGAGGAAACAACACGACCTGGAGACAAAAGGGCGAGTTTTTTAAGTCGCAATTGGAAAAAATTGGAATTCATACAAATGTTGTTTTAAATCCCTATCCAACTTTCTTAGACAAAGAATCAAAAGGAAAACTAGTTTTATGGCCAGGAGGATGGGCCTTAGATTATCCAGATGCGGAAAATATTTTACAACTTTTGCATAGTGCAAATGTAACTCCCGGGCCGAATGCTGCTAATTACAACAATCCTAAAATTGATTCACTTATTGATAAATTGAAATTGATGGAAAATGGTGATGATAAATATAAAATAATGAAAGAAATCGAACATATTGTGGAAGAAGAACTTCCATGGATACTTCTTTACTATGACAGAAAATATTATATTAATCACTCTTATCTTCAAAACTACAGACATTCAGACATTATTCAAAATTTTTATAAATATCTAAAAATTGTGGGTAAATAACATTGACTCTTAAGTTATAGGGAAATATTTGCCGGTTTTCTGAACTCTTTTATCAAACATTGAAAATTTTTGCCTTTTTCCGATTAAATTTATGCCTCTAAGTAAGAAAGAGGCGGCCAAAACGCAATGGCCAGACCTGCAACTAAGGAAAAGTCATGTTTAAAAGTATGCGACTGACCCTAATTTCTATTTCGCTTATCCTGTTATTTAAAAGTGCTCTCGCAAAAGACTTTATAATCTACAGTATTGTACAGGATATTCCGATGGGAGAACCTAATGAAATTGTAAAAAAGAACTACTATGTGAATCTAGGTAAGGGCCAGGGAGTAAATCAGGGTACAGTCCTGAATGTTTACCGGCAAATTTCAAGAATTGACGCCTACGAAAGTAAACAACGTTTCAATTACAATATCAAAATAGGCGAGTTAAAAGTTATTCACTCTGAAGATTCTAGTTCAATAGGACTTATTCAAAATTTCAGAGATCAAAAAGATGACCCTCTTTTTGAAATCTCAGGGTTAATGATTGGAGACAAAGTAGATGTTAAAATTGAATAATCACTCAACTGGATGACTCTTCAAAACATCTCTACGATCTTTCACCATTTGAATCATTTTTTCTATGGCATTGATAGATTTTTCCATTCTCTTTAATAATTTTTCATCAACGTCTTCTTGTTTTTCAAGAGTTGAAAGAACAAAGCTCCCCATTCCCTGAGCGATTACGAGCTGATTGCTTATATCATGCAAAAATTGTCTTTCCGTTTGCTCTTCTCCATTTTCTGACATATCACCCTACTTTGAAAATTCTGTCTAGTTACTATTATAAACATTTATATTTAAAGTGGAAGTTTTAGATAGACAAAAATGAGAAATTAAAATCATCCAAATTCACGACATTTTCATTTTTTTTAGGAAATCCTTCATTACCTGTCATCAGCTTCTCTCTCTTGTTCAAAGTAATGATTTCTACTGATATTTCATTTTCCAATAATAAGATATGAATTGAGATGATGGTAGCATGCAAATTCACTCACAAAACTACATTATGCAGCATATCAATAGGAAACATTCTAAACTTCCCCATATTTCGTTAGATTTTTTATCTTTAACTTACTCGCATTATATTAGTATAAAAATTTTTTTAATTGCTACAACTTTTTCCTTATTCTCAGAAGAGATATTCACAAACAGAAATTGTAAAAGACTTTGAATTTTTAGAGCTTAGATAAAGTTCATCTTGGATACAAATTCTATGATATGCTCTTTGATTTTTGCACAAATTTTACCTTCACTAAAATTGTGGATTCAATCATAAGCTTCAATAATGGCCAAGTTTAGAGATGTTGAAAATGTTTATTTTGGTCGTCAAAGGGCCAACAGAACTCTGGCATTTGTGATGAGAGCACTTTTGCATTCAAATTCTTTTTTAATTAATTCAGGAGAGCTTCTGCAAATAGAAGAAGGAGCTGATGAATTCACTCTTCAAAATAAAAAATAGCGAATAATATTTTTTACATAACTTCACAAATCGGAGAAGAAACGTTTAAAGGTTGTAGTTCTATGGCCATTGTAAGTAAACTTTCAATATCAGAGATGTGTACTCTACAAGAAAGTAGGAGAATAAATGACAATACTCGCGAATAAACATTATTACAAACAAATGAATTATTCATTTATTTGTCCATACAAAACTCCATCGCTAATTTCTAAAATTTTCAGGTTGAATAAGTAAACCTTTCCGACCTCAAAATTTAAAGTCTTTGCTTTTATACATATTCTAAAAATTTTCTTTCCTTTAAAAGTTCCTTTGAAACAAAAATAATATGCGTAATTTATTTCTTGCTTAACTATCCCCTCACATTTGCCCATCACAATTAGACTTCTCAAAATGACCTCCTACTAGGAATGACAATTTCAAATATGGAAACTAATATTGACGACAAAAGTCTGATATTATTAAACTGTACCCGATTGTGTTGTCTCCTTTAATGGATTATGCTCAGATAGGACCCTTAAATTCAAAAAGTATGAGCAAATAGGATTAACCATGTCTAAAAATAAAAAAACTTTACCAAAACTTTTTAAATATAGAGTCTCAAAAAATCCTAAACTTAAGGCCATTGGCCAAGTAAAAAAAGGTTCTGTCTCTTATATCTCATACGAAGAATACTCAACTACGATTGAGCAACTTTCATTGTCACTTATCAAACACGATATGATGAAAGGCTCAAAAGTATCTATACTTTCTCTCACCAGAAAAGAATGGAATTATTTTGACTTGGCCATTATGCTGGCCGGAGGAATAACTATTCCGATTTACCCCAGTTACTTGCCTTCTGAAATCGAATATATTTTTAAACATTCTGAAAGTGAGATTTTAATTATTGAGGATAAATCTCAACTCTCAAAAATTATTCAAGTACAAAAAAATCTTCCTAATCTCAGAGTGATAGTATCAATTGAACGAATTAACGAAAACGAAAGAAATGGATTAAATGCAAATATTTCTTTTTATAATTACAAAGAATTCCTTCAACTTGGAAAACAGGAAAAAGAATTATATCCAGAAAGATTTCAAAACTATATGGATGATGTTGTTGGAGAAGATATAGCTTCAATAATTTATACGTCAGGGACAACAGGAGAGCCAAAAGGTGCCGTCATTACTCAACACGCTTTTTCTTCAATGCTCTACAATCTCAGAATAACCTTGAAGGGAAGTATTTCAAATGAAGATAAAAATCTTGTCTTTCTCCCACTTAGCCACGTTTTTGGACGTGTTGATTCTCTACTTTTTCTTCCACTTGGAATCATTACAACTTATGCTGAATGTATAGAAAAAATATTAGACAATCTTACGATTGTAAGGCCTACATTCATTCTGGCCGTTCCAAGAATCTTTGAAAAAGTTTATGCGAAAGTAATGGATCAGATTGAAAGCGGTTCGACTCTAAAACAAAAAATTTTTCAAAATGCATTAAGTGTTTCAAATAATTATTTTGAAAAAATTGAAAGTGATGTTTCTCCTACTCCTCTTGAAATTGCGGCAAGAGAAGTCGCTTATAATGTAGTATTTAAAAAAATCTATAACAAATTTGGAGGAGAGATACGCTTTTTTGCTTCAGGAGGAGCACCTTTAAGTGTAGATATTATTAAATTTTTACGAAACTGTAACCTTACCGTTCTTGAAGGATATGGGCTAACTGAAACAATTGCTCCTTGCTCTTTAAACCTTGTAGGGAAACAAATACCAGGAACAGTAGGTGTCCCCATGGGGGATGTTCAGTTTAAATTCGCTAGCGATGGTGAAATACTCATTAAAACAGAAGCTCTCTTTAGTGGTTACTATAAAAATGAAGTTGAAACTAAAAAAGCAATAGATGAAGACGGATGGTTTCACAGTGGAGATATTGGAGAATTTACTTCTGAAGGATACTTGAAAATTACAGACCGAAAAAAAGATATCATTATTACATCTGGCGGAAAAAACGTCGCTCCTCAAAAAATTGAAAATATGATGAAGTTACAAAAATATATCTCTCACTTTATGGTAATTGGGGATAAGAGAAAATATTTAACCGGAATCGTTGGAATAGAAAAAGAAGTATTTGCTGATAGATTAGACGAGTTTGGCCTCAATCAACACTCTACCATAGAAGATTATGCCAAAAACTCTCATATTCAACAGTTAATTCAGTCGAATATTGATCTCGTTAATAGTTCACTTCCCAGTTTTGAAACAATTAAATCTTTTTACATTGCCCCTAGCGAGTTCTCTGTCGAAGGAGGACAACTTACCCCGTCTCTTAAACTCAAGAAAAAAGTTTTACTAAAAGAGTATGAATCAGAAATTAACGCAATGTATCCTTGATTTCAAGAGATTCTTTGACATCTATACGCTTTTAAAATATAAGAGTCTCTTACCGGTATTTTGATAGAGAAGAGGTTAAAAATGGCCAGAATTACAATTGAAGATTGTCTAGAAAAGGTAGAAAACAGATACGAACTCGTTCATTTAACAGTTAAAAGAGTTAAACAACTACGTGATGGATCTGAACCTCTTGTGAGAAGTAGAAACAAGGACATTGTTACTGCTCTTCGTGAAATTGCTGCCGACAAGGTTAAACATGCTCCTGTCGATGAGTATGATTCAGATGAATTTTAATTAAAATCATTAAAAAAATTTAAAATAAAAAGAGCTCCGATTGGAGCTCTTTTTTTATTTTCTACTACGTGGAAAAGCAACTTTAAAAACATCCTGTAGTGTTTCCACAGGATAGAATTTAAGACCTTTTCGATGGCGTTCTGGGACTTCCTTCAAGTCTTTTTCGTTCTGTTTTGGTAGAATTATATCTTTAATTCCACTTCTTTTTGCAGCTAGAACTTTTTCTTTAATTCCACCTACAGGTAAAACCTTACCTGACAAATTCAACTCCCCTGTCATGGCCAGACCCGTTTTAACTTTTTTATTCGTGGCCAAGGAATACAATGCTGTGGCCATCGTTATGCCTGCCGATGGCCCATCTTTTGGGGTTGCCCCGGCCGGTAAGTGCAAGTGAATATCATGTTCGGCCAAAAAATCTTCCGAATTTTGGTCTTCATTTTCTTTTGTACCTTTCGTTTTCTTTTTAGCTGGCAGACCATCTAATTCATGTTGAAGAATACTTTTTACATAAGTATAAGCAATATTTGCTGACTCGCTCATGACATCACCGAGTTGTCCTGTAAGTTTGAGTCCGCCTTTACCTTCCAAAGCAAGAGTTTCAATAAAAAGAATATCCCCACCAAAAGCTGTCCAGGCCAAACCTGTAACGACTCCCGGATCCATAAGTTTTTTTGCCATTTCAGTTTGAAAGGAAGGAGTTCCTAAGAGGGATTCCAAATTCTTTTCTGTTGGGACAAATGACTTTCTAGAACGTGGAGATTGAACTTTGAAAAAAGCAGCTTTTCTACATAGTTTTGCTATCATTTGTTCCATGACCCGAACACCTGGTTCTCTTGCATAATCATGAATGACTTTTTTAATGATAGGAATAGACAGTGTTATATCCGATTTTTCTAAACCATGTTTTTTAATTTGTTTTGGAAGAACCCATTTTTGTGCAATTGAAACCTTTTCTTCTAAGGTATATCCACTGAGTTCAATAATCTCCATTCTATCTAATAAAGGTTCAGGAACTTCAGCGAGATAATTTGCTGTTGCAATAAAAAGAACTTTTGATAAATCAAATGAAATATCTAAATAATGATCTATAAAATCTTTATTCTGTTCAGGATCTAAAACCTCTAACAATGCTGAAGCAGGATCACCTTGATAAGATTGTCCAAGCTTATCTATTTCATCAAGCATAATCACAGGATTGTTTACACCTACTCTTTTAAGGGCCTGAATAATTCTCCCTGGCATTGCTCCAACATATGTTCGTCGATGGCCCTTTATCTCGGCCTCATCTCTCATGCCTCCAAGCGAAAATCTATAGAATTCACGCCCAAGAGATTTCGCAATACTTTTACCAAGTGAAGTTTTACCTACTCCAGGAGGGCCAGATAAACATAAAATTGTTCCATCATATCCAGGTTTTAATTTCCTAACGGCCAAAAACTCTAAAATTCTTTCCTTGGCCTTTTCTAGTCCATAATGATCTTTTTCAAGAATTCTTTGTGCTTTTTTTATATCAATATCTTCAATTGAAGATTTACTCCAAGGTAATTCCAACATCCAATTTAAATAAGTCCGAGTAAGATTATATTCAGGAGAACTCTCAGGAATGACTTCCAATCTTTCTACTTCTTCTATGGCCGTTTTGTAGGCCTGCTCAGGAAGGCCGGCCTCTTCTAATCCTTCTTTGATCTTCTTAACATCTCTGGACTTATCGTCTTCATCCATTCCAAGTTCAGAACGAATAACTTTTAGTTGCTCTCTTAAAAAATACTCTCTTTGGTATTTATTAACTTTATCATTCACTTCATCTGATATTTTTTTCTGTATATCCGCAACATCTTTTTCTCGCTTTAGATAGACAAGTAGTTTTGCAAACCTTTTCTTCACAAGTAGCGTTTCTAAAAAATCTTGGGCCTCAGGAATATCTAGAGAGATAGCAAAGGCCACTAAATCTGCAAGCGAGCCAGGTGAAGGAGAATTCAACATTGCTAATCTCATTTCTTCATTAAAATAAGGATTAATTTCTGAAAGTTTTTTAACCTGATTAATAACAGAACGAGTATAGGCATCTAATTCTTCATCGGCCTCGAGGATGTCATCAAAAACATCAATTTTTGCCATTACAAGAGGGTCTTCTTGCAAGAATTCACTGGCCCTATATCTTTTGATACCGTGAACGAGTACATTTACAGAACCGTCTGGTAGTTTAAGTTTTTTTACAACTTTACAAAGCACACCTACTTTATAAATATCAGATGATTTGACCTCAATATCATCTGAAAAATCATCTTCATCTCCAACCTTTTTTGATTTTTCTTCTCTGTACTTCACTAAATTAAGCGCAACGTATCCAGATTTCAAAATATGCTTGTCCAATTCTGGAGTAAACTTATCCTCGGAAAGAATGATTGGTGCAATCATCCCTGGAAAGATTGGGCTATTCATAATTGGAATTATAACAACTGAATCAGGATAATTTTTTTCTTCTACGTTTGAATCTTGTATGTGAACTGGATATTCATTTTCGATATCTGTCATATTACAAATGCCCCCTATATAAAAATTCAAGAACCCCCTAAAGAAGGATCATCTGACTATACCAGATAATCTACTAAAAGGGTGAATTATAATAATTCTTAAAGGGCCATAAAATCAAAAACTAATTTACTTGGGAGACGGAAGACTTCAGTTTTCACTTTTTTACTTAGAACAATTTCAACTGATACAGTGTCTTTTGACACAGGGAAAAAATCAACAGATTTTACAAATTCTTTTTTACCAAAAGCATTAATTCCTGATTTAACTTCTGTATACATCATGTCAAAAGTAATTTTGTGTCCATCAGAATCGATATGTCCGTAAATATTAGGTATTTCTTGTGTGGCAAAGTCAAAAACGATTCTCTCGTATCCTCTTTTTGCTGTAAAATTTTGTCTGATTTTTTTGAGTGTTGTTTTTTGTTTCTTGGCCCTATGATGAAAGATTCCTTCATTCACATAGACAGAAGTTTTTTTATCTTCGATATTTCTAATTTTAATATTATTTAAATTCTGAGAATAGGCATTAACAGAAATAATAAACATTAAGCTAATGATCATTTTGAGCATAAAAAAACCCCTCATTAATTTTGTTTATTATACATTATAGAGAACTCAACAGACAAGTCACTGTCTTATAATATGTTTTTTCTAGAGAATGACGTCTTCATTCGTAAAATCCAAGTCGTCATGAAAAAGCCAAGTATTAGAGCAAAAGGTGCATTTCCAGGGCCTTTAGGCCCTGAGTCGTTATTTACATCGTAGACCATACCACAACCACCACTTGATTGCCTTTTTACAACTGCAGTCGTTGTCTCTCCTCCCGATTCAATCCAAGGTGCAACACTTACACTTTTATTGGCCTCAATACAGGAATTATTGTTTGGATTTGCCCCTAAATATTCCTTCATTCCGTAGGGTTCATAAGTCCCATCAGTATTTCTCTCAAGTGTTAGAATTAACAGATAAAAATCATTGGGATGAATTGGACTTGGCCTATAATTATTATTTGATTCAAAGCGAAGTCCAGGAAAAAATAAATCACTTATGTCTACACCTGATGGTAAACTGTTTACATAGTCGATAAGAGAATCTTTATGGATTTCAATATTAAAGTAGTTACTTCCTGAATACCCTGAATTCAGGCCAATGAAATATTCATTCTCATAGGTATATAAATTTAATGATCCCCTTGATTCGAATGAGGGAGTCGAGGAATTTATATGCGAGTATTTCACTGTTCCATTATTAACTTGAATATTTGCTTTTGCTAATGAGTAAAGAGATTGTGAAATTAATTTAATTTTCATTCTGACATTTGTAGGTATATTAATATTCGAAAGGTCAATTGTGTAATCATTTGTTGTGTTACTTATAGATGAATCAAAAAAGCCAACAATTGTCTCTCCAGAAGTAATCGCAGTATTAGAATTATCAATAGTTGAAGAAGAGCTGACCTCTGCATTCAAAGCACACCTGATAGTAATATCTCCTAGTGAAACATTCTGTGAACCAGTTGTTAATTTAACCCCCCGGGGATGTCCTTGATTATTTGAGGATGTACATTGTTCATAGAAACTTCCGACATAGTTGGGATTGATCCCAACTCCACAGAAATCTGACCTGGCCGTAGAATAGTATGGTTCAATTGCACCATAAACATTCACCGGTGAAATATAAAGAAAATAATTATCATTCAAGGGAAGTCCGTGTATGCGATACGATCCATCTGGTTCAGTCAGTGCAGAGGCAACAACTTTTCCATTTTTATTTGAGATGGCCTCTATTTGTACTCCAAAAATTCCTACTTTGGAAGAATTCGAACCTCCAACAATTCTCCCACCAATACTTCCGTAAGATTGCGTACCTCCACCATATAAAAAATGAACCGCAGCTTTATCATCATCATGTAAGATATGTTGTCCATTAAAAACCGAATAATACATTGTTGCTCTATGAGTTTGACTGTGTGCTAATCCAAGAAAATGTCCCATCTCATGGGTGATAACATCTCCAAGATAATTATTTCCCATAGGCACCGTTGAAAATGTTTGTGAATCATTCACCACAATATCAGCTTCTTGAATAATATCGTTCGAATATTTCACAATGGTCACCGCCAATACAACTCCGCCAACTCCCCCCCCAAAAAGTGACTGATTACTTGAAAAATATAAATCATTCACTCCATTCTGATCATTCACACTACTTGAACCAATCAAACCAATGTTAACATTTGATTGTGGATTCCACTGATCTCTAGCATCTTGAGCAATACTAAAAACAGAGCTATTCATATTTACATTTACACTTGAACCTTGAGACACATATATAGACAGATTTGAAGTAGAACCACTCCATTTAAGATCCTCACCTTTTGGCCTTGTAATTACATAGGCCTGCAATTGCGAAATCAACCCAAATAACAAAATTAATTTTATCAGCTTGAATTTCAAACAAACCTCTTAATCATCTTTTTGCCTGGTGAACAAGATAAATATTGCCCCTAAAACAGCCAGGATCAGAGTTAACCAAAAAAAATTAAATCGACCGTGCCCTCTTTCTTCACTTGTATCTTCTAGTGATGCAGGATTTCTTTGTGAACTATCTTCTGTTGTTTTTGCTAAAGGCACATTTTTTTCTATTGGTTTTTTATAAACAAAACGTCTATCCTTCACACTCTTCAATGCTTCTCCAAATCGAGACTCTAGTTCCTTGTTGAAATCCTCTAGAGACATTTTGCCAAAACTTGGATGATCTCCAAAAACAGTAGATTTAACAAACTCCTTGTTTCCTTCCATAACAATTTTGTATTTTCCCATTCCAAGATTGTGCAAAACATGTCCATCACTCGTTTTCGTAAGTAACAAAATAACCTCTTCATCTTGTTTGAATTGTGGGCCTCCAGGAATATGGTGTTTAACACCACCCCATTCACCTCCAGGATGAATAACCTTAAATGCATCCGTATTTAATAATTCACTACTTCCAAGTCCAGATGAAGATACAACCTTAAAGCTTGACTCTGTGAGAATAAGTCCATCTGATGATTTTTTAAATTCACGTCCTTGATAACTCGCCCTAATGACGGCGTCTGAACTTTGAATCTGTGAGTCAATTGAAGTTGGTACATATTGAACCGCTAGTACACTTCCAACTGTCTGAATTAACGAAATAACTAAACATCTAATGAACAATTTCCACCTCGCAGGACCAGTTTATGGACCAATCGGTAAAAAACTTAATTTCTTGACTAATTATATACAGTATTAGGTTTTGATTTTCTAAAAAGTGGCCCTAGCTTAAGATAGACGTTGCTATTTCACCTTTTCTCTTTAATTTCATGACCTTATGAGATATACGCTGAAAAAATTTATTATGATCAATTACGACAATGGTATTCCCCCCTGCCAACAATCCGTGTAAAAGCACTTCAATGTTAAGAAGATCCTTTTGCGAAAGGCCGAAAGAAAGATTTTCAAAAAATAAAATTGAATTTCTAACTCCTTTAACCATTTCACTTAAAAGTTTTACCCTCTGTCTCTCTCCTCCTGACAAAGATGAAATAGGTCTATCCAAACTTAAATAATCTAAATTTAAAGTTTTAAGCAACTCTATCGTTCTTATAACCTTAGGTGTTTTTTTTATTTTTCTAAAAGCATCCTCAATTGGTGAATTCATGGCCTGATCAAAGGTGAAATTTCCATCTGTAATTTCACCATATATTTTTTTTACTTTCATCCCAAGACAGTCTTCACAGGTAAACACAATGTCCTCTAAAAAATTCATTTCAACGACTTTTTTCCCACTACCCTGACATGTTGAACACATTCCAAGCTCTGAATTAGGTGAAAAATGCCCATCTTTGAGTCCTAAAGATAATGAAACAGGCAATCTAGAAAAGTATTTTCTCATCACAGGTGTTAGACCAGTTAGAGTTCCTACTGTTGATCTTCCATGCCCTTTGGAATTAGAGTTTTCAAAAATCATAACTGATTCAAAAGAAGGCATATTTTCAAAAAAGACCTGTCCAAAATCCTCATAAAAATTTGTATGATATTTAGACCTATAAAGTGAGTTTGCAATACTTTTTAATATTAAAGCACTTTTACCAGTCCCAGAATCTCCTGCAATATTGGTAAGAGCATTTATCGGAAAAGAAATATTTTTCAGATTAACATCATAGTTTGCACATGAAATGACTTCAATACTTCTTTTACTTTTAGGCCGAAAGTTTTTTACAACAGAAGTGATAATATTTATTTCTTCCTTAGGGCTGTATTTTCCTACAAAAACAACATTTCCACCTTTTCCACCTGCTCCTGGGCCAATTTCAATAACTAAATCAGATTTCTTCTTCATGTATTCAGAATGCTCAACGAGAATAATTGAATTTCCCTGTTCTTTAAGAGTGTTTAATCCCTTAAAAAGATTTTTCTGAACATTGGGGTCTAATCCTAATGTCGGTTCATCTAAAATAAACATCGAACCAGAACCTTTAAAACTTAAATATTTGACCAGAAGCACTCTTTGATATTCACTTGTAGAAAGGGTTTTAACTTTACGAGAAAGCCCTAAGTGACCTATTCCTAGATCCTTTGCAATTTCAAGTATAAAAGCAATTCTTCTTAAAGTTGGGTCTTTGTTTTGTCCAAATCGAAGGACTGTACTTGCAAGTTCGTCAACTTTTAAATTAAGTGTATCTCTGTAAATTAGACCGTTTTTTTTAAGGCCCTGAATACTCCGATTTAGACGAGATCCGTTACATTCGTTGCATCTTCGTTCTGACTGAAGAGATCTTGTATAAATTCTCACATGCTGTTTATATTTTTTGCTTTCTAGATAATTAAAGTACTGCTTTAGCCCCCTAAAATTTCCCTTCCCGTTCCATATAATTTCTTTTTCAACATTAGTTAATTTTTTGTATGGTAGATTGATTCTGACAGATAGTTTTTTACATTTATCGTAAAATACACTTTTCTGCCCATTAAAACGTGAATAATCCAAAAATGTAATTGCCCCCTCCATTAGGGAAAGATCTTGTTTTTTTACAACTTTATCCTCGTCAAATTCTAAAATTTGTCCATGTCCATTACAATTCTTACAGGCAGCGTATGGTGAAGTACATGATAATTGATAAGGAGAAGTGGGAAGATTTTTTAATGTGAAATCACAACTCTTACAGGTTAAAAAAGATTTAAAAACTTTAACATCACTTTTTTTATTTTCGGCATCTACAAATAGAAATGGTGTGTGATAGAGATCTGCTCCAAAAATTTCCTTAAGCTTTTCCTCAATATTTTGAGATTTCGACTTTTTAAATTTCATTACCTCCCACCAAGAACTATGGGGGCCATTTTCAAACATTAAAATTTCATTCTTTTCTTCAGAATAAACTCTAACAGGAAATTGACCTTGCATAAATTTTTCAGAAGGTATGAAAATGTGAATGATTTCTCCCATGCCATCTATGATTTGCTCAATAAAGTCACTTATAGAAGACCTTGATAGTGGAGTGAGATGATTTGGGCAATTGTATTCACCATTTAAGTAAAAATAATTTGCAAGATGTTTATCTAATTCTAAAAGGTCAATAACTGCGGCCCTACTTCCTACAACTGGATTATGTTGTGGCAATCCCCATACAGGGAGTATTGGCCTGATATCTTCAACATCTACTTCGTGAGGAATGTCCCAAAAGAATTTTGTTTGTACAGGCAATGAATTTATAAACCGTCGCTTTGATTCAACAAATAAGGTGTGAAACGCTATCGATGACTTGCCTGATCCTGATGGCCCACAAAAACAAACAATTTTTCCAAGCGGGATATCCAAATCAATATTTTTTAAATTATTGGTTCTGGCCCCTCTAATTTTTAAATAATTTTCCACAGATTCTCTCAAAAAAAAGGCCCACTCTGAGGTGGGCCTTTATCTTTGATATATAGTAAAAAATTAACGTTTTGAGAATTGGAAAGATCTTCTGGCCCCTGCAAAACCGTACTTTTTCCTTTCAACTTTACGAGAGTCTCTTGTAAGAAATCCGGCCTTCTTTAACTCTGATCTCAAAGTGGGATCAGTCTTAATTAAAGCTCTTGCAACTCCTAAGCGAATCGCGCCAGACTGTCCTGTAGACCCACCACCAACAACATTCACTCTAACATCATACTTATTTGAAATCTTAAGAAGGTTCATAGGTTGATTGACAACATATCTGTCTGTCCCCTTAGGGAAATAATCTTGTACTTCTCTGTTATTAACAATCACTTTACCGTTGCCTTCGCAAATGTAAACTCTTGCAACAGACGACTTTCTTCTACCTACACCATGTGCTAAATAACTTGTACTCTTCTTCTCGCTCGACATGTGTTTTCCTCTTTATTTTATATATTGTAAACTTCAGGAGATTGCGCTTCGTGTGGATGTGCCTCTCCCTTATACACTTTCAATTTAGTTAATTGTTTTCTACCTAAGGTATTTTTTGGAAGCATACCTTTCACAGCATTCATAACTATTAGTTCAGGGTGTTTGTCTAATTGTTCTTGAGCTGTTCTTTGCTTCAATCCACCAATATGGTTAGTGTGCCAATAGTATTTCTTATCCTTAAGTTTCTTTCCTGTGAATCTTACTTTTTCAGCATTGATCACAACAACAAAGTCCCCACTATCAGTATGTGGCGTATACTTTGGATTATTTTTGCCTCTTAGGATGTCAGCAATCTCAGTGGCCAAACGACCTACAATCTTATCCTGAGCATCAATAATGAACCACTTTTTCTCAGCATCGGCCGGTTTTAAAACAAATGACTTCTGTACGTACATAATAAACCTTCTCACTTACAACTATAAAATAACGCAACAAAAAAAGAAAATCTTGAACCTTATATATAAAGAAAGCATGCCCCGTCAAGGCGATTTTCATATAATATGTTAATTTAGAAGTATATCCTAGAATGTTCCAATGGATAAGTGCCAACGAGCAAACTCAATTCGTCTGTCTGTTTTGTTTAATTTGACACCATAGTCTAAATCTAATGATCCAACGGGGGTCAAGTATTTAAAACTAATACCTGCTGTTGCTTTTTCTCCAAATAATTTTAATTTATCAAAGCTGAGACTTCCAGCATCATAAAAAAGGCCTATATTAATTGTATCAGAATAGAATATACGTGGTTCTATTTTCATGCTTGTCATGTATAAGGAATCCGTCACAAGAAGCTCTGTAATATCTTTAGAACTGTCGCCAATTTTTCTTTGATTTAAAAGTTCATCAGAATATCCTCTAACAAAGTCTAGTCCTGAAAGTCTAAAAATCTTTGTAGGGGGAATGCCATTACTATCGCTAATAATGTCTGATAGGTTTTTTTGTTTTCCTAAAGTATAAGAAATTGCAATTCCCCAATTTTTAGCAGACCAGTACATCTTATTCCTAAATATCAATTTATAAAATTTTACTTCATAGTCTTCTTTTTTCATCGAACCAAAATCAGGAGAAGAATATTCAAAAAATATACCTGAAAAAAAACCTTTTCTGGGGTTGGTTTTGTTATCTCGAAAGTCTAATAACATATTGGGTGAAATACTACCAATTCGGAAATACCTGTTCAGATTGACAACATTATTATTATCATCAAGTTTATCTAATGAATTAAATTGTTTAATGTCTTCTATTTCATATTGAAGGCCTAAAGAGAAAAATTTTGTAAAATATCGAGAAAACCGAATGTCAGCACTTAAAGTATCTGCATCGAATAAAACATATCTTTTTCTTTGAGTACTCAATGAATTTTCAAACTGAATTTTTGTACCGAAAAGATATGGCTCAATGTATTTTACCTTCGCCAAATATTCTAACTCACTTCCATAAAGAGCAAGTCGTTCGCTCTCGATGTTATTTTTATCTAACCTTTGGTTTAAAACTGTATCTAAAGAAAGTATTCTATTTAATCCATAAAGATTTATATATTTAAGACTTGTTGAAAGCTTTAGACCAATATCTGTTCTATATCCAGGTGCAACTTCAAAAATTCCAGGATTTCTTTCATTCACTTGTACTAAAATATTAACATTGTAGAATTCATCTGTTTGTATTTCACGATTTAAAGGCACAACGCTAACTCTTACAAATGAAAATACTTCTAAAGAAGAAAGATTGTCTTTGAATTGATGTATATCAACATCACTTAAGATATCACCTTTATTAGAAGGAAATTCTCTTAATATAACTTCAGGTCTCGTTTTCTTTAATCCAGAAATGATTATTCTGTTAAACTTGATTTTTTTCTGAATATCAAAAGCAAAATTCAACCTTGCAGTTTTATACCCATCTACATATTGAATTAATTGAGAAGGATCCTGTGAAAGTCTTGCAAAAAAGAAACCTTGATTCTTAAGATATTGAATAACCTTCGTAATTTGTGAATCAATGGCCAAATAATTTAGAGGTTCACCTTTTTTAAGTTCAATTAAATCTTTAACTTCTTTTTGCAAGTTTTTATCTTCTATTCCTTGAATGTTAACATCATCAATTATAGTTTGCTCGTCTTCATCTATACGATATAGTACATCATACTGCTTACTCTTATAAACGATTGGACCATCTATTTTAACAAATGGAAATCCATTTTTAAAGTACTCCTCTTTAATATGTTCTTTAAAATTTTGTAAGTATTCCAAATTGTAATGACCATTTTTAGATATCCCTGTTGCAAATTCATAAAACAAATTTTTTAATTTTGAATCGGTGACTGATTGATTACCATCAAAACTAATTGACTTAATTTTGATTTTCTTCCCTTCTTGAATATTTAAATAAACATTTGTAATTTCACCTGTTTTCGACAAATAATTTATAACATTGATATATGTTTTTGTTCCGAACACACCTAGTAATTCGTATCTACTATTTACAGCTTCTTTTAGTTTTGGAATATCTAGTCCCTGTTGAGACTCCCTAAGTGAAGCATATAATATATCTCTTAGTTCTTGTATTTCAAGATGCTTATTGCCTTCGATATATAAATTAAACTTTTGTCCAAGATCAATTTCCAAATCAATTTTTATACTTATCGTAGAATCTTCAACCTGAGGGATTACTTGTTTAATGTTGACAAAATAATAACCCATTTTTAATAACTCGTCTTTAAGCTCATTAATGACAATATTGAATTTGATTTTATCCCATTTCTTATTGGACAGTTTCTTAAATCTATTCTTTAAGCGCAGACTTTCAATATCTGAACTAGTAACAATATTTACCGACTTTAGAATAATGAAATCAGATTTTTCCATCTGAAATCTAACAAATAAACCATCCTCATTTTCTTCAAGTCTTAAATTATATTTAATATTTCTATGACCTTTGTTCTGAAGGTGTAATAAAATTGATTGTCTAAATTCCTCAACATCATCCTCTGTAATAAAGTCACCTGTTTTATATTTGTTGTTAAAATCTATCATCTCCTGCGCGAGTGAGTCATTCCCAATAAATTCGAATCCTTTAAAAACTTTTTTGAAGTTTACATTTATAATAATTTTTTTAATATTTTGGCCATTTCCTATCAGTTTAAATCCAGCGTTTTTAATATTATCACTTAAAAATAAAATCTTCAGGGCCGTTAAAGCTGATGTCTGATCAATCATTTCATCTGAAAAAAATTGTCTTGCCTGTTCTCTGAATGACATACAAAATTTATTATTTGGACAATTAACTTCTAATTCAATAGAATAAGCTCTTTGAAATATTACGATAAAATAGAATATGGCAGCTAGAATTCTTTTCATTCAAACGTCCATTTAAATTTCAAGTCCCCTCCTAGGGAGTTTATTGAACCGTCATTGGAATCTGTATCATTACTTTTTAGTTCGTAAATTCCTTGTAAAGAGATATTTTTGTTTAAATTATATTTTAATTTTACTTCTTGTTTTTCTTGTAAATTCCCTCCAACTGTAGAGCTAAAACTAAGTCCCAGTTTTTTATTAATCGGCTTATCTATTTGTATTTTTGTGGTAGTCTTAAGCTTATTGTCAGAGTTGTTTGTATTACTTGTTGTACTTACAAGGTTTGTTTCGTCAACAAATTCAGGTACAACACTTAATTTTATTCCAAAAGACTCATTTAATTGTTCATTTATCTTGAGTTGATCAACTAAAATACTCCCAATTCCCAATCTCGTAACAGAAGTCAATGCAGATTTATTTATTTTAGCAGACATTTCTGTGGTATATCCGAGAGTTAACAATGAAAGAATATCTTCTTGACCTAATGCAGGCTCGGAGAATAGTTCCAATTTTGTATCATTTACTGGACCTTTTAAGTTGGCAACGACTACATATTCTGAAACTTCGCTCGTAGAACTTAAATTTATTTCTGGAATCGATTTATCAATTTCATCTTTAAAAACTTCTCCCTTCGTTACAACAAAATCATATCCCTTAAATTTAATTTTACTGTTAGTTGGTACTATATTGAGTTTTGTTCTGTACATCATATCATGAATTCCACCCTCTAGTTTTAGCTCTCCAGTAATGAAAAAATCTAAAAAATTTGATTTCAATCTAATTGGAGAAGTAATATAGATGTTAGAATTCAGCTCAATAAGTTCATTTGTTCTTATATTTTTTTTATCAGGTAAATATCTGTTACTATCATTAATTTTTCCTCCACTAAAATTATTAAGATCATCCTGAAAAATTCCATAAGTAATATTTGTATCGCTCTTCACAAGATATGGTGGTTTTATTCCAGATAAACTTAAAGTACTATTAAATACAAATCTAGAACGTTCCAATATTTTAAGCGCAACGTTTTCTATATTAAAGTCTAAACTTAATGTCGGATAGGGAAACTTTAATGCAATATTTCCACTCCCATTTATTTCACCTCCTTCATAATCTGCTTTAATTGATTGTAAAAATATATCACCATTATTAAATAGAATATTAAAAGAGGTATTTTTAAATTCACCAAAAACAGAAGAAAGACTTATATTCATTTTTTTACTAATAATTTCGGCATTTATGTCAAATTTTTCCTGATTACCTAAGAAAACAAAATATCCAGAGATGTCTCCTTTAGAATATTTTATTTTTTTACTTAAAAGGTTTAAATATTTAGAATTAAAACTAAATAATGTTTTAAACTGAAAATCTTTATTAAGATCACCTTTACTAATTGATCTTAAATACTCTGTTCCGTCACTTACTGAAAAATTACTTTTTTTAACTTCGCCATTCTCAATTTTTGTCACTAACTCATTATTTAAACTAAAATAAGAATCCTCATATGCAAAAGAAAACTTATCTATGTGGAAACTAAAATTAGTATCCCTGAAATTTTTCAAATAGGAGCTTAACTTTATGGTTGATTTTAGATTTAGCTCTGGCCCATTGATTTCCATATTTCTTTCTGTAAATATTCCAAATAAATATTTGCCGTCGTCAACATTGAAATCAATTTCAATTTCAGATGGATGTCTTTTTTTGCCGAGAATCAACTCTGATAAATCTATATTCATTGAAACTCTAATATCTTTTCCAAAAATGCTCATCTCGGAATTTAATATATTCCTATCATAAAAAAACAGTATATTTGAGTCTGGAATTTTTTCACGAGCTATTTGGGTTTCTTCTAGTTTTAACTCTCCTCTTACAGAGTGATCCTTTAATAGTCCTGATCCATAGACAGACCCATTCATTTGTCCATCTATTCCAAAATCAAAATTCTTAAACAATTCCAAGTCTTGCAATTTGAACTTACTTATATCTGATTCATATTCACAATAAGTAGTTTTTAAGTTGTAAAGTATATTCGCTTTAAATTGTCCTTGTTCTTTTTGCAAAGTTATATTTTTCAATGAAATAATTTCTTTTTCTAATTCATAATTTAAGCTAAGTTGATCTATCTTATGATTTAATATATTACTTCTATCACTGTACATAAATCCTGAGATACTCATTTCTGATAGTTTATATCCTCCTGAAATTCTAAGATTTGTTTTAAATTCTGAATTTAAAATATTTCCTAGCCCCGTAAATTTATCTTTCATATTTTGAAATATATCTAAAGCATCTTCTAAATTACTTTTTTTAACGTTTATACCCAGATCCATCCTGGCATTTTTCCCAAATATAAGTTTACCTTTTCCTTCGTATTCAGAGATTTCTTTTTTTCCTTTATAATCTAGAATATTCAATTCATTTTTATCTAAATCATATTGCATATGTGTAATAGCATCTCCAAGGTTTAATCCTACTACTGAGAACTGATTTACAGTGAAATACATGTCTAGATAGTTCCTACTATCTAAAATCATTTTAAAATCTACTCCACCTCTCCCTTCAATATCAACTCCTGCTATTGGACCAAATTCTTTGAAATCGATAAGACCTTCTTTTATTGAAAATTCAGCGACTTTGTTGTTAATCATTCCTTTCAATAATAAATTTGTATATTCTCCCATTCTAATTTCATACTGCAAATCCAATTTATTTTGCCAATTCCAATTCAATATTCCACCTTGAACTTTTAACTCATTATTAATAATAATAGGTCTCTGAACATTTTTTCCAAGATAAAAATCTTTTATTATGCTTTCTTTCAAATCAATTTTGAAATCTTCTTCAAAATTGACAAATATGTTTCCTGACAGTTGACCGCTTATAAAATCAATAGAATCTCTAAATGAATAGATTAATGGTTTAAGATCCATATTATTTGCTTTTATAAAATATTTTTTATCTATAAATTTGTTTTGAGAGATATTAAAAAATTTGATTTTATCTTCCGTTTTGATCATCCCGTTTTCATTTTTTAAAATAAATGAATCCAGATAAACGATTTCATCTAAAATCCTAACAGATGTACTTAGACTATCTCCGTAAAACCAAGGTGTTCTGACATTTCTTAAATTCAGATCCGTTTTAATTTCTAACTCTCCTAAACGGCCCATGACATTCGCTTTAAAATCTAGTTCTCCATATATTTCTTTATCAATTTTAAATCTCTTAAGAAGACTATTTTCAATATTTACATCACCTTGAATCTCAAAGTTTACTTTATGTCCATTTTCTTCCTCAATTTCCCCTTTAGTTGAGACAAAATTTAAATCATCAGAGATATTAAGTTTTTTAATCCAAACTTTATTCTTATATGTTTGTGCTTTCAATTCAAAATAATCTATTTTGTGTTCATTAATATGAATATCTTCACTTTCAATTTCTAAAGTTGTGGTATGTTTTTTTAAGTTTAGACTAGCAAATTTCACAAAGGCATGTAGTTCATCTTTGTAGAGACCGATATCATTTAACTCAATCCCCATGATCTTTACATTTTTTCCATTGTAAAGTTTATTTCTAAACGCATCAAATTCACTAAGCATATTTTCATTAAATTCTATTTTTTTCTCGTGCAGTGAATTCAACATTAAAATTTGTCCATCACTCATCTTTATTTTTTTTATGGCCAAATCTGAATAAAACAAATCGAAAATATCAATTTCAATAGATAATTCATTAACTTGAAGAATCTTTTGATTTTGATATTCAAATCTAACATTTTCCAATATCGTAGCAGGAGGGAAAACATTGACACTTATTCTTTCAAACTCTAATTTAGCAGATGCAATTTTCTTTATTGCCCTTGTAATCTCACGGGAAAGGATGCTTGAAAAATACTCAGTCTGAGTGAATTTCATTGCACCAACAATCAAAATTGAAACAATTATAAAAAAAAGAATAAGTACTTTATTATATCTTCTTCTCAATCTCTTCTAACCTATACTTTGTTAGTCTGTAGCTACCTTTGAGTAAGTATACTCTCTTAAATAATTCTTTAGCTTCAACATAATCACCAATTAAAAAGTGTATCTCTGCAAGCTCATAAAACATGTTAATTTTTAATTCTCCTGAAAGATATTCATTTTCTATTAACGTTAATAAAATATCTCTTGCATTAACTAAATCATTTAACTCAATTCGAATACTTATTTCTAGCAAAAGGATTTCATTAACATAATATTCGAAATTAATTCTCTGTATTTCAGTAAAAAGAAAATTCAAAACTTCTAATAACCCCATTTGGTAGAATGCAATAATCAATTCTCTCAAAATATCTAATTCGAATTTTTTTTCTTTAATCGCAATAATTATTAAATTTTGATTAATATCTGAGTTATCCCAAGCAAAATGAAGCGGAACAATAGAAAGTTGATTTGAGAAAACTTTTGATTCTATTCTATCGTTTGCATATAATAAATCAAATTTCTGAATATCCTCTTTCTTGATTTTAATATTTTTTTGTTCAAGCTTAGGAAGTTTGAAAATTCTTGTCCCTACTCCTTCTGAAAAATCCTCCTCATTCAAAGCTGGAAATTTTCTACGATACATCTCAAAAGCATTTTTGATTCTAGGATCACTCTCTATAAGCTCTAAGTTTATTAAAAGTTGTATGAAACTGATTCTATCTTTTGCACAATCTAAACCATCTAACCATTTATCTAGAGAGTTCAAGATTTCATGAAAATTTTCTTTTAAAAATAAAAAATCATAATTTCCTAACTCGCTTTCTACCTGCGAGTTGAATTTTTCAAATTTAGCAAATTTTCTTTGAACTTTTAGTATTGATAAAATACTAGAATCTAATATTTCAATTTCAGACTCAATTTTTTTAATTTCAAGGTATTTGTAAAACTCTTCCAAATATTTTTTGCATTCTAGAATCTGACCCTTTTCGAAATTCATTACAATTCTCAAAAGATAAAAATATTTCTTTAACTCTTTTCGGCCAGACCCATATATTATTTTTTGATCATCAAAATTTATTAAATAATTAATAATTTCATCAACACTTTTTAAGCTTTTTAATTTTTCAGTAATCGTATGCATTAACTCCAAATAACCATCCTGGTTAAGGGCCAAGTAATTAAAAATATTACTCTTTTATTTTACTTAATGTGTCAAAATTTGAGAAGAATAGGTAGCAAATGCCTCAAAATAATATGAAATATTACCAAGAATAAACATTCAAAAACTATCTGTAAAAATGGCCAAGAATAGGATTATTTCGTTTTAACTCGCTCTACATAATCTCCTGTACGCGTGTCAATTTTTAGAACTTCTCCTTGCTTAATAAATAGCGGAACATTCACTTGTAAACCCGTATTCATAATGGCCTTTTTTGTACCACCACTTGCCGTATCTCCCTTAAGTCCAGGATCAGTTTCAGCTACCTCTAGTTCTATAAAATTAGGGAGTTCTACAGATATTGGTCGACTATTGTGGTAAAGTACAGAGACTTTAATTCCTTCTTGCAAATAATTTTTTGCATCACCGACTTGATCAAAAGTAAGATGAATCGTTTCGTAATTTGCTTGATCCATGAAATTATAACCATCTTGATCATCATACATATATTCCATTTCTTTATCAGAACAATCTGGCTTATCCACTGTATCCACACCGGCCTTAAAAGTTCTTTCTATAACTTGACCTGTTTCAAGGTTTTTTAATCTTGTTCTCACAAAGGCCGAACCTTTACCTGGATTGACATGATTTGATTCAACAATGACAAATATTTTTTTCTCTATTTCAATTTTCAAACCTTTTCTAAAATCAGTTGTCTGATACATCTAGTTCTCCCTATTTATCCAAAGTGCTAATACACCATTGATATATGCATTCTTTCCAAGACCCTCAAGTGCAAAATTTACTGATCTTGAAGTTATTCTTTCTTTTCTAAAATCTTCTCTTTGAAATGTATTTGATAAGTGGACTTCACACACTGGAACTTTCATGAGTTTTAACGCATCGTGAATTCCTACACTTGTATGTGTATATGCTGCAGGATTAATCACTAGTCCATTTAATTTATTGTTTGAAGAGGCCTTTTGAATTTCATTTATAATTTCCCCTTCAATATTGCTTTGAAACCATTCAATTTCTAGATGATCAATATATTCAGATAGTACTTTTTTAGTACTATCTTGAATCTCTTGCAGTGTATGCCCACCATAAATATCTTTTTCGCGTTTACCAAGCATATTAATGTTTGGCCCATTAATTATAAGAATTTTAAACATAACCTTTCCTAATGATGCGTCAAAATATCAACATTTCATAAAATAGTAAATTAAGATTTTTGTACGGAACTTTGTTTTTTTGCTCGTTGATGAATTCCAGATAAAAACTGGCTAAATTTCTTACCTAACTCCTTATTATCATGTTTTTGTTTCTTTTTTGACTCGGATTGACCTAACTTCTTATCAAGAATATTTGATAAAACATCATGGCCCTGTGCTTTTTCAATTGGGTTTTTTATCACTTTTCTAGATTCTTGAATTTCTTCAATTTCTGCAATTTTTTTACTGATAATTTCTGGCCCTACACCTTCAAATGACTTCAATATTTCTTTGGCCTTAGCATAGTAACCTTGCGAAACGTATAAATCTACAAGCGTTAAAGTTACAATATTATTAACATCACTCTTTTTAGGTTCTACACTTGTAGTTAATATTTTTTCATTATTAGGCTCGAACTCGCTTGGTCGATTATTGTTTTCTAACATAACTGGAGGAATTTCTTCTTTAGTAATTTCTTGAATATTTGTTGGACCTATAGTCCACTCATTTCCAATCTCTTCTTCTGCTTCTTGATTTACACCCTCCATAAAATCTACTTGTACCCAATCATCAAGGTCATCAAATGGGCCACTCGCGAGATTTTCTTCCTTCGAAAAGCTTTTTTCCTCTAAAAATTGAAAAGTCTCTCTATTCTCTAAATCTTTAACCTTACCTTGAATTTCATAGTCTTTAGGATTTAAAAACAATAAAAACTTATAGACTTCTAAGGCCTCTTCTTCGTGGTTGAGTTTTGTACAAACCTCTGCAAATAACTTTTGAAGACGAATATTATCACGATTTTTATTAATCAGTGGCCTTAGTATACCATAGGCCAGCTGGTCTTGTTCACAATCATGATAACATGCGGCCAAAGCAACATGGCCCATAATATAGTCAGGATTATTTTTAATACCTTCTTTTAAAACAACCAAGGCATCATCAATCCTACCAAGTTTCCTATAGACTTCTGCAAGAGGTGCAAAAACTCTTGAACGACGATTTTTCTCGTACATATTAAGATATTTTTGCAACAGAGGGTTATTTCCCATTATTAAACTCTCAACTGAGTACTTATCAAAGTTTGTTGGCCAGGCCAGCTTCTTCTTGGTTTATAATTCTCGGAGTTAAAAAGATAATAAGTTCACTCTTATCAGTTGAAGGGTTATATGATGTCCTAAACAACCAACCGATTAGTGGTATATCCTTTATAAAAGGTATCCCTGAATGTGATTGAGTTTTCTTAAATTTATAAAGGCCCCCAATAACTACAGTTGCTCCGTTTTCTACTAATACATTTGTTTTTATATTTTTGGAAGTTCTATCAGGAGGTGCATCCTCACCAATTTTACTATCACCAAATTCTTCTTTCTTCACTTCTACATCTAGAACAATTGAACCTTCATTGGTTACTTGGGGTGTAACTTTCAAATTCACAGAAGCGTCAGTTGAATTAAATGTAAAAGTATCAGTACCTGATGCATCTTGTTGTCTAATACGATAGCTTGTTGTATCCTTAGATTCTATAATTGCCTGTTTTTTATTCTGAGTAACAACTTTTGGCGTAGCTATAACTTTCAATTTCTTTTCTGCTTCTAAGAGTTCAAGATCAAAACCAAAATTGAATAACCTCTTAAAGGTACCAATTCCAAACGAAAATATCGAAGAAGTTGCTTCTGAAGTTGCTGAAGCAAATTGCATCCCTGGACCATATTCTCTCCCTCCGCCAATATCTGTAGTACCACCAGTACTTACCCTATCTGAAGGCATAGAACCAATAGGATCATAGCCAAAGGTAACTCCATTTCTTAGACCAATTTTCTTAGAATAACTTTCAACAACTTCAATAATCTTTGATTCTATTAGTACTTGAGGTGTTTGGGTATCTAAGTATTCTATGATTTTATTCACTTTTTCAATAACTGAAGTAGTGTCTTTTACAATAAGTGAATTGGTTCTTTCATCCTTGGTAATTTTCCCTCTTCCCTGTGTAATGTATTCTTTCACAATTGTTTCCATATCTGCCAAAGTCGAATAACTTATCGCAAATATTTTAGTGACAAGTGGTTCTTGAGTTTGAGTAACTTTTTTAGCTTCATTTTCGATTCTTTTTTCTTCAGTGGCCTTTGCTAAAGTCGTGATCATTAATATGATACCATTTTTTTGTGCAACTAATTTATTTAAACCGAGGATAGTGTCAAGAGCTTGATCCCAAGGAACATTTGTAAGAGTGAGGGTCAAAGGTTTAAGACCTTTTACTTCATCAGTTATAATAATATTGAAACCTGAAGCATCTGCGATCATTTTTAAAATTTCTTCAACGGCCAATTCTTTAACGTTTAAAGATATTTTTTTTCCAACATATTTCTTTCTTCCCGAAAGAGTAATATTTTCAAGAATATCTTCAATGGCCAGAGATTTTGGAATATGATACTTCCCACTTCCTTCCAAGTTTATTGCTTTTTCTTGTTTAATGATTGAATCTACTTTTTGATTAGAAAAAACTCCAAACCTATTTTCAACGCCAAGAATAATTTTATTTCCCTTTCTCTCTAGAGCAGATCTTACGTTATCTCTCAATTGTACTAAGATACGTAAATCTTTTGGACTCTGGGCCCTTTTGTAGGCCTTAACATAAGTTACAGCTCCGTTAAACTCAGAAGTATCAAATCCCCGCAAAACTGCTTCTGTTTCAGGATCGACGTCATTAAAATCAATTATAACTTGTTTATTTTCTTTAACATGATATTTCGTTGCATTAACGCTACCAATATCGAATTCAAAATCTAGATAACTAATTTCACCATATTGTCTGAACTTAATTGGCATCAACTTTGCGCTAGCGAAAGCAAAGTATGGAACAATCATAAAAATTAAGAGAAAAATTCCTTTTTTCATAAACCTCATCCTAAGGTTAAAGAAGCCCTTGGTTTCATTCTACAGTAACTAGTAGAATATTCTACTAAAAGTTACTTAGCATCGCGTTAGTCTGTTACAGGAATAATTGTTTCCAGATATTCATCTTCATCATACACATTTCTAATTTTTTCAACGAGAACGATCCCACCAGGTAGAATTGCCTTTAACTCAGCTTCATCAACGCCTAATTTCATACCTTCTTTAAGAATAAATGTTTGTTTACCTTTTCCTTCGATTTTAGCAAGCGCTCTACGTTCTTCACCTACAATAACTCCAACTATTTTAATCTGATTTATGGGAACGTTTTCGATAGAAGGAAGATTCGTAAAACTATTATTTCTTAACTTAGAATAAATTCTCTTTTTCTTTTTTTTTCCAAAAATCACTTTTTGTTTGAAAGGATCTCGTAGGTCAAAGGGATTTTCAATCTGGGTTTCTCTTTTTATAAACTGAGATCTTTTTTCATCAGATGTTTCAGCGATAGCTAAATTTAATAAATTCGATAAAACAATTCCATATATTACTAGCTTCATAAATCATCCTTGATAAAAGCTATTTCTTTTTAAGTTTTTCTAGTCCTTCTATTTGTGTATCTACTTTATGAGAAGGATTATAGCGATAGGCCTCTATAACTGCTTCTGCCTTTACAATCTGAAAACGACCTTTTTGCCTTCCTTCTGGAGAGACAAAATTTAGAGTACTTACGTTTAGTAATCTTTCACTTAATGCAATTTTTTCAAAGAAAATTAAAAATTGCAAAAAGGTTCCTTCGCCACTAAACGAATAATTTTTTATAAAATAAAATCCTTTAGGGATTTCTCCTGTCGGACGAATTGAAGATTTTCTAATATTGAGTTTTTCACTTATTCCTTTAATGATGGCCTGATTTTCAGTATCAAGAGTCCTTGAAGGTAGCTTTTTTTTCAAATTTTCAACTCTCTCAGCGACATCGTTAATTTTCTCTTTCCAATTTTCGATATCACTATTGTAATCTGTTATTTTTGCTTTTTCTTTAGTTAACCTTTGAATTATTTTCTCTTGACTTACAATTAGTTTTTGGATTTCTTCTTTTCTATTTTTTTGCCCTTCAAACATTTCAAGCACATTCATGACAATGAGAACAAGAACAACCAAGTGCAATTTTGAAATAATTTTATCTAAGATTCCTTCCATATTTATTCAAACCTATCGATTGTCCCTTCAATGACAAAAACTTCATATCTTTCAGGAACACCATCTCCGTTGATATCTTCTTCCTTAGAATCTGAACTAATTAAGTTTAAGGATTTATTAAAAAAGATAGAATTATTGGCATTCCCTACAAAATTTCCAAGACTCGTGAAATTAGTTGAGCGTCCATTAATTTTAATTTTTCTATCTTTAATAACAATTGAGTCAAACCACATATCTTCAGGAATTTGTTTCGCGATATGAAGTAAAATTTGAAGAGGACTTGTCTTTGTATCAATTATTTTTTGAACATTTTTCTCGAGTATATTTACTTCTTTAAATTTTTCTTCGTATGCTTGTAACTCTCTTTTAAGAATTTCATTGCCTTCAGTATCTTTTTTTAAATTATTTACTTCTTTTTTCTTAACAATCAATTCTTGATCTTTTGCTGCAAGCTCTTCTTTAAAATAGTCCGGGAGGACATATTCTGGAAGCTGCCAAAGAATCGCAACCATTATCCAGCCAAAAATATTTACTTTATTAAGATCGATTCCAATAACAACAGGAATTCGAAAGGGTTTTTTCTTTTCAATGAGGTTAATCTTAATCATCGCCAACTTCCCTCATTGCTAAACCTAATGCAACAGAACCTCTAAAAGCAATTTCATTAATAACTTCTTCACTAAATTTTTTTTGATCTATTGCAATTTTTTCAAATGGATTCATTAATTTTACATTCATATCAAGAAGTTGCTCTAATCCTTCTAATATACCAGGTATCGCTGCGGTTCCCCCTGTAACGTAACATGTACTCATAGACTCGTCTGATGAAGAAGTAATATAAAACTCAATTGTCTTATTGATTTCTTCAAAAAATACTTCCACGACATCATCTATAATTTCAATAATCTCTTCAGGTAAATTGCCGTTTGCATCTCCATTTGCTTTTAAGTCTTCTGCTTCGTCAAAAACAAGTCCCATCTGCCTTTGAATTTCTTCTGTAATCATAGAACCACCCATCGTAATTTCCTTGGAGAAAATTAGATTTCTATTTCTATAAATACACATTGAAATTTTTTGTGCACCTAAATCTAAAATAAGAGCAGACTGATTTTCCGGTAATTCATTTCCATAGAGTAGTTCAAAAAGATTCGTAACCGCAATAACATCTAAATCCACTACTTTTACATTAAAATTTAATTCTTCAACCATTCCTTTGAAACTATTAATCGTCTCCGTTTTAGCAGCTCCAACTAAAACATCAACTCCTCCACCGACATTTTCACCAGCAATATGAAAAGAAATCACACACTCATCAACATCGAATGGAAGATAAGTTTCAGCTTCCCAAGTAACCTGTTCTTCGATTTCTTCTCGCGAACCACCTGCAAGCTGTATTCTTTTGGCAATAGAATTTGGTCCAAATAACCCAATTGCACAATTTTGTAATTTAAGTCCAGCATCTTTAACCGCTGCTAGAACAGCATCTTGCAATTCCTCATACTTGAGAATTTCATCATCTACAACAGTACCCTCGCTAAGAGGGGCCATGCCAAATTTGACCAGTCGATATTTTTTATCACCAGTTTTTTGAAGATGGGCAACTTTAATACATGAAGCCCCAATGTTAAGCCCAAAGAGATCCCCTCCTCCCATACTTAGTTGGCCTAAAAATTTTCGTTTTATTAGTTTACCAATACCATCTAGTTTCAAATCTTATCTCATATGTTTAAACTATAACGTCCCAGTAAAATTATACATTTAGACGCATCTCGCAAGCAAGTAATTTGACTCTATATATAAATTGAAGTTCCTATTTCTTTAAATAAAGACCAATTTTTTTAATTGTCCGATAAAGGGAGTATACAATTGCAAAAAAGCAATCACTAGAATTGAAGGGCCAAATGGTATCTCTGTATCTCTACCTGCCTTACCCAAGGCCATAAGCGTAAGCCCTACAATTGATCCTAAAAAACAACTTAAAAAAATGTGCTCTAAAATACCAAAAGGACCCATCATTACACCTAATGCAGCATAAAGTTTTATGTCTCCACCACCAAGTCCCTCAACTTTTCTAACTAAATAAAAAATCCACGCTATTCCTAGAGGAAATAAAAAACCAACTGCAAGTCCAAGTCCACTATAAGTCCAGGATAAACCTTCAAAATAGAGGGCCTTAAATGCAAAAAGTATAAGTAAAGCAAGATTAAGAGAATCGGGAAGTATGTGATGTCGTATATCAATTAAAAAATGACATACAAAAATATAGAGAATAAAAACCGAGGTCATATAATTTAATAATTCATGTAGGTTTAATCTAACAGGAAAATAAATGACGGCCATCGCTCCAAATAAAATTTCAATTAATGGATATTGCCATGAAATTTTCATATTACAATTTGCACATCTCCCCTTAAGAAATAAAAAACTAAATATTGGAATATTTTGATACCATTTGATTTTTGTTTTACAGCTTGGACAATGAGAAGGTAGAAAAACAACATCTTCTTCTTTCGGAAGTCTCAAAATTAAAACATTCGCAAAGCTCCCAAAAAGGGAGCCAAAGAAAAACGAAGATATTAAAAATAAACTATTCAATTTCTGCCTTATTAAACACCACAATAGACAATACGAGACTAACAATTAAATAGAGCATCGTATAGACTATTCCTTTAGTGAAATAGCTGAAATCAATTCCCTGCCCATAAATGATATTAATTTTAATATTAAGATTTGAAAGATTAGGTGTAAAAAGTTTAATTCCCTTTAACAAATACTTAAGCGGTCCTAAGGTTAACAGTAGTCGCTCATTTGATAGATATTCAATTGAATTTCCAAAAAGAAATACACTCAGACCTACAAAAAAAGAAATATAAATATTTGAAAGCACTGAAGCAAGGATACAAACACTTAAAAGGATGGCCGATTCACAAAGAGTAAACATAAAAGCATAAAAATAGTCCAAAATGAAACTTTGTTCAAAAATTAAAAAAATTAGAAAATTTATCACACACAGACACAGTACATTTAAACCATTGAGAAGCATCACGCCCAACCATTTCCCAATAATGTACTGCCCTCTTGAAATATCTTTTGAGAGAACAACATAAATTGACTTAGATCCTTTTTCCCCATTGATGGCATAAGCCCCAAGAAAAATGGCAGCAAAACAAGAACTTAAAGAAGCAAGACCTAGAGCTATATCTAATGTTATCTTTGCTGGATCTCCATAAGAAAACTGAAAAGCGACAATACTTACAGGAATCAAAAGGGCCACAGAAACAATGATATATATAAAAACTTTTTCCCTAAAAAGAGAACGAAAAGTAACTACACCGATATCGAAAATTTTGTTCATTTTTTAACTCTTAAGTTGAGAATTATCTGTTCAAGATCTATGAGATGAGGTCTGAGTTGATTAAGTTCAATATTGTTATTTTGCATGTATTGCAGTATTTCATGTTTTTGCGTATTTTTGTATTTTACTTCTTCTCCTTTAATTTCTAAAGGAGCATATTCCTTTGTGACCATTGTATCAGCTTTAAGCCAAAATTCATCAGTCACATAACTTTTTTGTAATTGCTTAATACTTCCATCATAAACCTTCTCACTTGAGTTTATGATCAGTATATTTTGGCATATTTCTTCAACATCAGTAACAATATGCGAACTAAAAAAAACTGTAGATCCTGAATCGTTTAGATCTTTTATTTTATTTTTAAGTAATCTTCTCGAAAGCGGATCAAGTCCTGAAAGTGGTTCGTCCAGTATTAAGAGTTTAGGATGATTTACATAAGAGCTTAAAAATCCTACTTTTTGAACCATCCCTTTTGACATTTCTTTGATTTTTATATTTAAATCGAAATCTACTCCAAGTACAGTTATCTCCCTTTTTATAAATTCTTTTATTTCATGTTTTTGTAATCCATTAAGTGTTCCCATAAAACATATAAATTCATTTCCACTCATTTCAGGATAAAAGATAGGTCGCTCAGGCAAATACCCGACTTTTTTCATATCCTTATTTGGAATCCAAGAAACTTTACCTTTGTCAGCTTTTAAAAATCCAAAGAGAATTTTAATAAGAGTTGTCTTTCCTTGCCCGTTTAAACCTAAAAATCCTGTAATTTTTCCTTCTTCTAATCTGAAAGACAAATCAGTATATACCTGATGAGAAGACTTTAATAAATCACTCTTAAATTTTTTGGCAATATTTTGAACTTCAAATATCATAAGAGTATTGTATATTAAAATAACTATATATCAAAAATGAAATACTATAAGTCGCTCTACATATTACTTCCCATCCTCTTTATAGTCATTAATTTGTCTTTTGCTAGGTATTGGCAAAAAGCAATTCCCGAGGTTACTTCTCAAGATGTACAAATCAATATAGATAGCTCTATCTATAAAATTTCAGGATTTGGAAATCAAAAACTCATAAGCTCATTTATGTGGCTACTTACTCTTATTGACTCTGATTCTGAACACTATAAAAAAAGAGATCTCAATTCTTGGATTTTTTTACGTATTAAAAATATTATCGAACTTGACCCAACTTTCTATACTGCATACAAAATTGGGGCACAATATCTTTCAATCGTTAAAGATGATATTTTCGGAGCAAAATATCTGATTGATAAGGGGTTGGTTCATTTTTCCAATCGCGCAGACTTTATGTATATTGCCGTTTTTCACTATTTTAATGAATTAAAAAACAGAAATCTTGCCTTAAGACTTGCTAAGGAATGTTTAAAAAGCTGCGAACAAAAATATCAATTTTATTTCCAAAAAATAATTGAGAAACTTTCCTTAAAAAAAGATGATCTACAAACAAGCTATGAAATTCTACTCGGTCAATACGACTCATTAAATAAAAATGATCCCGTTCAATTAAAAATTTATACTAAACTCTATGCTTTAAAAGCAGAAAAAGACCTAGGGTGTTTGAATAACAAGACAAACAAAAAGTTAAAATGCAGTACTAAGGATTTTGATAATAGGCCCTATGAATTTAATAATGGATATTATAGGGCCGAAAAAAAATGGAAACTTTTTTCTAATTAAAATTACTTACCAACTGGACATGTAGCAGAGTCAACGGTCATCACCTTAAAGTTGGTCATACCCATATAACAATTACCCTGACCTGAAATATTTCCAATTGTACCAATTGTATATGTGTTCGATGATGCATCAACTCCTGATAGTGAATCAATTGAACCAGAAGCAGGTACTGCTGCGACAGCTCTACCAGGAATACCTGAATCCAATGTACTACTTAATCTTGTCATAAAATATCTACTACCGCTATTTGCTGGATCAAAGGCATCTAAAGACAATTGAGTTAATGTTGCCGTATTTAGTACATCATATCCTTCATCCACTAAAAACGATTCAGCGGCCATGTAAAATGATGAGAGAGCAACTCTACCCTCCGCTTGTCTTGCCTTTGCTTGTTGCTTATTAAATGCCGGCAAGGCAACTGATGCTAAAATTCCTATAATTGCGACAACAACCATTAGTTCAACAAGAGTAAAACCTCTTGATTCTAATGATTTTTTTATTTTCTTCATTTCTGCACTCCTTAAGTTTTTTCTTATATTCATTTTGCCATAAATTAGTAGGTTGATGGCCCTTTTAATGCGTAAATCTATTATAATACCATTTTTTCAATATATTCAAGATGTTATAAATATTCCCTTTTCAAATAAATCACATATGACCTAGCCAATAAATTGTGCTATTTCATATTTAACAAAAAATCCAGGCATTATACGCCTGCACCTCCGGCCATATCAAACATTGGAAGGTACATGGCCAGTAGAATGATTGCCACAAAACCACCTAAAAAAACAATAATAAAAGGTTCTATAAGTTTAGTCATATTGCTTACAAGGGAATTGACTTCCTCTTCAAAAACTTTGGCCACTTTTATAAGCATTTCATCAAGATTTCCTGTCTGCTCACCAATTCTTATCATTTGAGAAACCATGTCAGGAAAATATTTTATCCTTGATAATGGCTGGGCCAATGTTTTTCCCTCAACAACTTGTTTCTTGACCTTCAAAATATCTTTTTGAACAATTACATTATCTATAATATCAATTGTAATATCTAATGAATCAATTATAGAAACTCCAGAAGTGAGCATAATTGATAGTGTATTTGTAAATGCCTTTAAATTGGCCTTAATGACAACGTCTCCAAAAACAGGTAAATTCATAAAAACTTGATCTTTAATTTTTTTGCCTTTTGGAGTTTTTACAATCGAACTAATAAATACCCCTCCTCCAATGGCTCCAATAAGTAAAACCCAACTCCAGTTTTGGAAAAATTTTGAAATATCTATCACAAACTGGGTAATTGCTGGAACTTCTCCACCTGAATCTTTAACCATATCCATCATTTTGGGAACAACAAAAACCATCATCCCGTAAACAACACAACATCCAATAATCAAAACAATAATAGGATAAGTCATCGCACTTTTAATCTGCTTTTTTGTTCTTTCATGGTTTTCAAGATGCTCAGCAAGCTTAGCAAGTATTCCATCAAGAACACCTCCAGTTTCACCGGCCTTGATTAAGTTACAATATAACTTATCAAAACCCCTTTGCTTACTCATTGCCTCTGCAAGAGTCTTTCCCTCTTCAACATCTGTTGCAATAGATTTAATAGAACGCCTTAAAACAGGTTGCTTAGTTTGTTTATATAAAATTTCAAGAGACTGTAAAATGGGAACACCTGCGTTTACCATGATTGATAATTGTTTTGTAAATAAAGTTAAATCTCCTGCAGAAAAAGGTCTGGAAAAACCCTTTTCAACCATCATATCATTTATATCAACTTCAAAAATAGAAGGTGAACTAATTTTTCTAGGTCTAATACCTCTAATTCTCAATTTTTTCCTGGCATCTTTTACATTAATTGCATCAATTGAGCCCTTGAGCTTTTTACCTGTTTCATCAATTCCTTCCCATTTCCAATTGGCCATTTATTATCTCTTCTTTGCAAGACCTAACATGTTTGCAAGTTCTTCCTGATTATTAGAATACCCCATTGCTGTATCGACATCAATTACTCCGGTATCCAATAGTTTCTTTAAAGATTGGTTCATTGTAAACATACCCGTCTGTTCTTGTCCGACTTGCATTTGTGAGTAAATTTGATGGATTTTATCTTCTCTAACCAGGTTTCGGATCGCAGGAGTAGGAACCATCACTTCCATGGCCAGAGCTCGACCCGGAGTGAAACTTTTTGGGATCAGCTGTTGAGCAACTATTCCCTGCAAAACAAATGAAAGTAGAGTTCTGATTTGACCCTGATGTTCAGCAGGAAATACGTTTACGATCCTATTTACAGTTTGTACGGTTGAGTTTGTGTGCAATGTTCCAAACACAAGGTGCCCTGTCTCAGCTATTGTAAGGGCCGCTTCAATTGTCTCTGCATCCCGCAACTCTCCGATAAGTACGATATCTGGATCTTGTCTTAAAAGTGATTTAATCCCTCGTTTGAAACTGACAGTATCAGAACCAACTTCTCTTTGTGTAACAATGGAATTTTTGTGTGTATGAACAAATTCAATCGGATCTTCTAGAGTCACAATATGACTATGATGTATTAAATTGAGCATATCAACGAGAGCTGCCAGGGTTGTTGACTTACCTGAACCTGTAGGACCTGTCACCAGGACTAGTCCTGAAGCAACGTCACACATGGTGGTCAAAACTTTAGGTAAGTTTAGGGCTTCAAAATCTGGAATAATACTCGGAATCTGTCTAAATACTCCAGAAACATTGCCTCTAGAGATGAAAACATTCGCTCTAAAACGGGCCAGACCTTTGATACCAAAAGAGAAGTCTAATTCTGACTCTTCATCAAGCTCTTTTCGTTGATCCGGTGTTAAAACCTGGAAAATAAGTCTCTTTGTATCTTCAGGAACTAAAGAGTTTAATTTCACTTTTACTATGTCACCGTTAATTCTCATCGCAGGTGGTGCTCCAACACTGAGGTGTAAATCAGAAGCACCGTTTTCAACCATAACTTTGAAAAGTTGCTGTATCTGAATATCTTCTCCAATACCCTGATATCGCCCCATAGTATTTTTGGTTGTATGACTTAATCTAGTCCCTTGTTTTGTCGTATCGTCTAACTGTGGCAATGTCGGTGTCGTCACAGATGTTAGGGCCTCATCTTTCTCTTTTTTTTCTGCCGCCATATTTTCCTCTCTATTTATCAGAAGCAGAATTAATCAATGCTTCTTCTAATGTTGTCATACCCTGAGCAACTTTTGTTAAGGCAGACATCCTTAGTGATTTCATGCCTTCAGCAATCGCAGCTCTTTTAATATGATCAGCACTTTTATTTTGTAATATTAAATCTCTTATGAGTTGGGTAACTTTAAGGACTTCATATATCCCCACACGCCCCTTATAGCCAGTATTGCTACACCGCTCACAACCCTTACCCTTGTAGACAACTATTTTTTGAGCAGTATTCTCACCAAAACCTACTGCAATAAGTTTTTCTTTTGTTACATTTTTATCAACTTCTTTGCAATGAATACAAATTTTTCGAAGTAGTCTTTGAGCAACGACGACATTGAGAGACCCTGTTACTAAAAATGGCTCAACACCCATATTAAGCAACCTTACAATTGTTGAAGCAGCATCATTTGTGTGAAGAGTTGACAATACGAGATGTCCTGTTAATGCTGCCTCAACTGCAATTTCAGCAGTTTCATAATCTCTAATCTCCCCCACCATTATAATGTCCGGATCTTGACGTAGAAATGCTCTAAGAGCTGTAGAAAAATCAAAACCTATATCAGGTTTAACGTTAACCTGATTTATTCCTTCAAGGTTAAATTCAACTGGATCTTCCGCTGTTGAAATATTAGACGTTATCTTATTAAGTTCCGTAATTGCTGAATATAATGTTGTCGTTTTACCAGAACCTGTTGGGCCAGTAACTAGACACATCCCAAATGGTCTATAAATGCCATCCATCAAGACTTCTAATTGTTTGTTCTCAAGACCAAGTTTTTTCATATCGAGTTCAAGATTTGAATTATCTAATAATCGAAGAACCATTTTTTCACCAAAAAGGGTTGGCAAAGATGATACCCTGTAATCAATTGGTGATTCAGCAATTCTAAGCTTAATACGCCCATCCTGTGGTTTTCTTTTTTCTGAAATATCCATTTGGGCCATAATCTTAAGTCTTGAAATAATCGGAAGCATCAAACTCCGATTCGGTCTTTCTATTTCAACAAGCTTTCCATCAATTCTAAATCGCACTCTAAATATTTTTTCATAAGGCTCAATATGTATATCAGAAGCACCTTTTAAATAGGCGCTCGCTAGAATTCTATTCACATAATAAATGATGTCATCACCAATATCTTCTATCTGTACATCTGTTTGAGTGACATGATCAGTGGAAACTTCTTCAATTGAATTGAGAATTTCTTCAACACTCTCTTCAATTGAATCAAACAAACGCATCCAATCGCCAATACTTGCGATGACAAAATTCACTCCGTGTTGAACAACTTTTATAACGTCACCTTTAATATTGATAATACTTGGATCAAAAATGGCCATCGTTGTAACGTTTGCATCCCTTGCAATTGGAATACATCTGAATTTGACAATATCTTTTCGCCTCATTAGTTTTAATTTATCTGAGCGAATTTTAAGTTTATTTAACTCTATGAATTTCAACCCATAGTGCTCTGCAACTACTTTTGCAAATTTAATATCATCAAAAAAACCAAGTTCAAGAAGTTCGAATTCAGAAATTTCATTTTCTTTTGTATTTTGTAATAAAGGACGAATGTCTTTTAAGGGAACCATCCCTGTTTTGGATATGACTTCTGCAAATTCTTTTCTAAACATGAAACCCTCAACTATAAGAATATTATCGGTAAATATTGCTAGTTATTTAGAAAAAGAAGATAGAATACCAAACCTCTCAGATATTGATTTTTTTTATGAAGCACATCAAATAGCGAGTGGCCTAAGAGAAAACCGTTTTTACTTTAGAATTTTTAACTGATTCCCCAATAGACTAGTGCATGCTGGCCTTGTCTTTCTAAAAGTGACATGCCATCAGTATACTCAACTACAATACTCGGAATAGTTTGCAAGTGTGGTAGAAAATCATAGTTATAATCCCAAAAGTATGTTTCAGGTAAAAATTTTCCTTTATATTCGTACTCTCGAGCACAAGTGTTTATGACGAGAGTTTTTTTGGATTCAAGTTCTAATCTTGATAGGTCTAATTCAAAAAAGTTTGAAGTTTTTTTCCTGGAAAAGACAAGGTATTTCAAACCTTTTTGGTCTAATAATTTTTGAGTAATATATGACATTGGCCCATCACCTAAGATGACAACATTAAACTTTCCAAGCTTTAAAATATATTCATCAAGTATTGAGTCTACAGCAAGATAATCGGTATTCGTTCCATATATTTTTGAGTTATCAACATATAAACAGTTAATTGCATTTAAATCTCTAATCTCATCAACGACAGAAACCTCTGACAGAAAGTGTTTTTTATAAGGAGCTGTTATGCTTATTCCATCATATTTTTGAAACAAATCTTTAGCAGAAGGAATGAGTTCTTCTGACGAATAATCCAAAAGTGTATAATCTATTTTTCTTTTTAGAATATTTTCATAGATCTGCTGTGATTTTGAATGTGAAATATTTTTACCAATAAGAGCTAATTTAGTCATGACTTAAAAACTCTTTAGCAGATTGAATATCATTTTTAATTTGTAAAACAAGACTATCGATACTTGAAAATTTTATTTCCCCCCTTATCCGCTTACAAAATTCAATTTTTAGTTTCTCTCCATAAATATCTTCATCAAAATCAAATATATGAGTTTCTATATGAATGAGCTGTGAATCATTAAAGGTAGGGTTATACCCAACATTTGTCACAGAATAAAATGTTCTTGTTCCTAAAGTAGTTTTTGTGGCATAGACTCCGTTTTTAGGAGCTATTTTGTCGTGATCAAATTCTAAATTTGCCGTCGGAACTCCAATTTTTTTACCTCTACCATCACCCTTTTTAACAAGTCCAGCAATGAAGAAATTTCTCTCAAGTAAACTACCTGCAACATCTACCTCTCCATCAATAATTTTTTGCCTAATTAGAGTTGATGATACATTCATTTCACTAACACTATACTTTTGTTGGACTTCAAAAAAAATATTTCGATCATCACAATATTTTTCTATCAACTGATTTGTTCCACTTTTGTTTGGCCCAAAAGCAAAGTCATGGCCAAGATAAAGTCCTTTTATCTGATGATTGATAAAAACATATTTTTCAAGAAACACATGTGATTCTAGATTACTAAAATCTCGGTCAAACTCTATTTCTACGAGATAATCAATCCCTAGTTCCTCCAACATTTCTTCTTTTTCTTCGTATGTATTTATCAGAGAACATTCATGTGGACGCAATATTTTATAAGGATGTGGATAAAATGAAATCACTACACTAAACGCATTTTCTGCTTTAGATTTTGAAATCATTTTGTTTAAAAAATGACGATGTCCAAAATGTACTCCATCAAAATTGCCGATCGTCAGATAAAATGGCCCATCTACTTCTTCTATTCGTTTTACTTTTTTCATCAAATTCACTTTTAATTAGTTCAGCAACACTATCATAATGCTTTTTGTTAAATTCAATCCTCTTTTGGTCCCTTTCAAAGTTATAATCTTGTGCTTCTGCAAAATCAACGACTTCATAAAAATAAGTTTTTGAAGGTTCTGAAAGCTTACTATTTTCGATAATATCCTTCAAAGTAGGATAATTTTGTGAATTAAGCTCACTAAAAAGCCTATGTAATTTACTGAGTTTTGGGCCATTTTTTTGAATATCCTTAATTAATCGATTTATCTGCCCTGGCCCTAATCCTTTACGTAAAGAATTAAAGACGGATTCTCCTAAAAAAATAAAAATAATAAGTCCCAATATCCTTAAAATATAATCGATTGGTTCTAGTTTTAAATTTTCACTTTCGGTAAACAACGGGGCCAAAGGCCCTGTACTTATCATTCTGTTTACTATGGTTTCGTTGTTTTTTTCGACTTTTTGCTCAGCTAATTCATTTTTTAAATTCTCATAATTAATATCAGCAGTTCCTTCAATCGTAAGTTGAGGCACAACAAGATCAACTTCTTTATAAGTTTCATCGTCTGGATCAAAATAAGAAAATTTCTTAAGTGTCTGAGGTAATTTTACATTTCCGCGAGCGAGTAATGTGTATTGGAATGTTTTCTTCGCAGTTTGATTATTGATTTCTTCAAAAGAATTTTTAGTATCAAAATCTTCTATGGCGTCACTAGAATAAATTAAGGGTGCCCCAAATTTTTCTAAGGCACCAGGTCCTTCAACTTTTAGCGTAACTTCAACCGGCTCATTTACTAAAACCTTATCACGAGCAATTTTTAGGGAAAAATCATGTTTGCCGACAAGTCCTGTAAAATTTTTAGGAACATTCTCACCGGGAAGTGGTAGCACTTCGAGTTTTACTTTTTGACTTACAAGGGTTTTATATTTCATTCTTCCTACACTAAAACCAAATCCGAAACCACCAAGACCTGCGTTAGACTTGTCCTCGTAAAGAATTTTTATTTTCATTGGGTCAATATATAATGTTCCAATTTTATCAGGATACACTCGAGCAGAATACTTTAACTCCTTTCTATAGACTTCCCCATTTAAGTTTACGGTTTCGCCTTGAGTTTTCACTTCATGAAAACGCTTAATAAAGTTCTCTAACTTTGGGAATTCTAAAGGTTGCCATTCCCCAGTTCGAGTTCTAGAGTACAAATAATAGTCAACATCAATTCCTTCATTAAGGAAAACTTTTTGTTTTGAAATTTCTGCTACGAGAAAAATTTCTCGTCCCCTTTTAGGAGCAACCAAGGCGTCAACATTTACATTGTCAAATTTTAAATCTTTTCCATCAATATTTATGACAAGATCACTTAGGGTAATTCTTCCTGCTCGATTGGCCATCAACTCATATCTCACTTGCCTAGAGACTGCTCTTGATACTCGACCATTTATAATTGAAGTCCTAGAACTTACTCCTAAATCTGATTTTTCGAGGACTTCAGCTCCATTAGGGACAAAAGTAATATAAGGATCATCTTTAATATCTCCCTCTATAGTGAAAATTATACTAAATGTATCATCCTTGACTGGTTCTTTGGGCTCTACTTCATAAGTGATATTTAACGCTAGGGCCGATTTAAATAAGAACGTAAAGGCCATAAATGCAAATAATAGTTTACCAATCCTTCTTCTGATCATTTCTATCGTCCTTTTGGGTGGTATCCATATACATCTTTTGCAATTCACGATCTCTTCCCATTAATTGCTTGAGTATAGGTCCTACTTTTTTTCTTTTTTTCATTTCAATATCTTTCAAATACTTTTCTAACATTTTTTCTTTATTTAATTTTTTCATTTCTTTTTCTAAATCACTTTGCCCTTTTTCTTTTTGCTCACTTTTAGCATCCTTATAATTATCTTGCTCTTTCTTGAAATCTTTTTCTTCTTGTTTTTTTTCTTTATTCTTTTGATTATTTTTGTCATCTTGATTTTTCTGTTCGGTATTTTCTCCATCTTTTTTACCGTCTTTCTTCTCATTTTCTTTTGATTCTTTTTGCTTGTTTTCTTGTTCTTCTTTTTGTTGAGACTCTTTAGAATCATTGCCACTATCTTTTTTATCTTTTTGGTTTTTCTTGTCCTTGTTTTGTTGATTTTGTTGACTGCGTTTTGCTAAAGCAAACAGAATATTTTTTGAGACAATTTCTTTCAATTTTTCATCTAAGATATTTAAATTATATAGTTCGTTAAAGATCTCCAAACCTTCAGAATATTTTTTTTGGTTAAGTAGTAAGGTTGCATAATTTATTTTTTGAATGGTATTTTCGGTGTCGGTGGTATTAGTTAAAAATTCACGATAGAGGATTTCAGCATATTCTACCCTCTTTAACTTTCCAAGTTCCATGGCCAAATAAGGTATATTCTGTAAAAGTAATTCACCTCTTTTATGTTTCTCTAAAAGTCTTACTACTTCTTCAGTTAAAGGAGGTAGTTTTTCTTCTTCGGGTGCTTTCTCTTGGGATTTCAAACTACTTGTTTGAAAACTAAAAAAAAGCAGAAAAACTATACAAAATTTAAAGGAAGATTTTAACCCAATTAATTGAGATAAAAGAATTAAAATTATTCCAGAAATAATATAATTCATACCTTCGACTGGTCGAATTTTAACTTGGGCACTTCCAGAATTTGAATCAAATCCTCGTTTAAAAAACTCATTAATTGATTCTGTTGGCATGCTGTAGGAATTCGCAATCCAGTACTTATAGTTTTTAACATTTTTACCAAATCTTTTTAAAAACTCTTCATCCAGTTTCGAGACAACTTCCTTACCCTCATAGCGTTTATTCCCAATGAAATTTCCACCTTTTGTTCTTATAGGGATAGGGCCTCCTTTTGAAGTACCAACTCCAACGATAGCAATCCTTATTGAATCAGGAATTTCTCTAGATAAAAATTGTCCATTCTCTTCAGAATCAGTAAAAATTAATAAATTTCCAGATGGTAATTTATTTGAGCTTCCCTTCAAATAATTTACCGCCTCTAAAATGGCCTTCGTAATATTAGAGCCTCCATTGGTAATATCTAGTGACTGAAGTGCTGCAATTTTTGCATCTAGTAGATCTAAATCATCTGTGAATGGAACGACTTTTCTTTGTATATCTGAAAATAAAACGAGTGCGATTTGATGTCCAAATGCTTTTTTAACAAAATGCCTGGCCATCATGATTGCTTTGTTAAATCTATTTGGTCGCACATCTTCGACTAGCATACTACTTGAAGTATCTATTAGGATAACTGTTTTTTGTTCTCTTAGCTCAGTTTCGACATTTTCTCCCTCTCCTCGAAAATCAAGCAAACAAAAAATTAGGATCAAAAAGCCTAAAATATAAAAAAACTTTCCGATATAAAATGTATTTGATTTTTCAAAAAACCAATATTTTTTAATCCATTTTGTGAAAAGGATATCTTTGTAAAGAACTAAGCTTATGAAAAGTATGGCCAAAAATATTATCAAATAGAGATAGGATGAGTATGTTATTATCATGCTAAACCTTCTTTTAAGAAGACTCGTCTAGCGGTTTCTGCCCCCATCAACAATAATAGTCCATAGAGGAAAAATTCATAATAGTGTTCTTCAAAAACAATTTTAGAACTTGAATCAATTTCTGTTCTTTCAAGTTTTTCAATTTCTTCTAAGACTTCTTTCAGAGAACCTTCATTCTGTACAACGTAACTTTTCCCTCCTGTTGTATCAGCTATTTCTTTTAAGGTTTTAACATCATAGCTGCCACCAGGAATATTTCTGTAAATAATGTTTCCGAACAAATCCCTACCACTTGGCATTTTAGCGTCTTTGTTTCCACCAATTGCGATGGTGTATACTTTGATATTATTATCTTTGGCCATCTTCGCCGCCTGTAAAGGAGTTAGCGTTCCGACCTGTGAAACTCCGTCAGTAAGTAAAATGATGACTTTATTTTCTGTAACTGACTTTATTCCTCTGGCCACTGCGAGTCCGATAGCATCACCAATATTAGTTCCAGAACCAAGAACGCGTGTTTTTATTTCATCAACAACTTGGTCAACAAGTTCAAGATCTCTGGAAAGAGGCATTAAAGTAAATACTTCCTCACTAAATATGATAATTCCAATTCTGTCTTTTGGTCTAAGTTTAATAAATTCTCTAATTTTCTTTTTTGCGGCCTCTAGCCTATTGGGTTTAAAATCAATGGCCAGCATTGAAAGTGAGACGTCAACGACAAAGAATATATCATTAATCTTTAATTTATTTTTCTCATAATCAATAGATTTTCTCGGCTGCATGATCGCAAATGATAAACTGAGCCAGCCACATACTCCAATCAGAAATACTATAACTCGGGGAAAAAACATTTTCTTTTGTCTATTTTTTGGAAGATAAAGTATAGATTGCTTAAAAATTCCCCAATAAAGGAAGGTCCATGCAAAAAGTGCTCCCAGACCTATAATAAAATAATATGGTGTTTTATATTCGTACATCATTTCTACTAATTTTTTCTTTAATCACTATTAAAATATTCTTTAGTTCATCTTCATTCCAATTTTCTTGGTATTGAATTTTATCTAGCTCATCTTTTATTTCTTTAAAATCATTCTCTCCTAAAATGCTTAGTTTTATTAAATCCGTTTTAATGTTAACTATATCTTCTATTTCAGAACGTTCAGACAATGTATTCACTTTTTCAATTAATTCTTGACGCCTTTTCATTCTTTTCTTTTTTAAATATTTTTTGAAGTATAGATATGACCCCATGGCAACAATAAGGATAACAAATAAAATCAAGAGACTTAAATAGATTAACTTCTCGACTGAGGTATAAACTTTATTAAAAGTTTCATTTATATAGACAAAAGATTCAATCGGTTTATCAATTTGATTGATTGAAGATGATAGAACAAGTTTTACAGGAACCTTGATATTTTCGTAGTCAAAAAGCAAAGTCATATTATTTTCAACTGGTTGCAATAAAACTAAATCAAAATCTACTTCCAAGACATCATAATTATTTTGTGAAAAACCATATTTTAGAATTTTAGTTATATAGAGAGCATTATCGAAAACATACTTTCCCTCTAAACCATTGATCCAATAAGTAGATTTATCCTCCAACGGCCAAATGATCATTTTGCCTTTTACAATGTCTCCCAGATTAATTTTTTCATTTGGACTTTTAATTTCAAGCTTCCCTTCAATACTAGCAATTGTTGAAAAACTTAAAATAAAAAATGTAATGAAATACAATATCCTAATCAACTATAACATCTCCTTAACAAACTCTTCAAGATAGCGGTCTTTTACATTTATCTTCTTAATTCTTTTATTTATATCCTGAATGTTTTCATCTTTCCTTCGACGTCCATCTGTATAGGTAACTTTACCAATAGAATTAGATCTACTAAAGAAATGGAAAGGCATTTTTTTATTTTCATCAATTGGGGAAATAATTTGAAAACAATGCAGATTACTAGAGAAGAAAACCCTACTTAAATCCTCCAATGCGAGTGATTCTTGAAAGTCTGAAAGAGCAACAACCTCTTTTCTTCGTGACAAATGTTTTAAGAGATTATTAACTACTAATTTCCCATCTAGTTCTTCTGAATCAACTCTGGACAAATTAATTCTTCCCTTTTCATCTAAGACGTTTAGTTTTTCTAACGCACTTATAAGTAAAACGATACCAACATCTCCATTTTTATTTGGTAAAGTCGTCATTTTATCTGTCAAAATTATTGTATGAATAAAATCATTTGTTTCTTTTGCAATAAGATATAATAGACATGTAATCTCAATCGCCGCCTGAAGCTTACTAATACCATTATGTCCAATTAACATTGAAGGCGTTGCATCTAGTAAGACAACAATCTCAACGTTTCTCTCCTCTTCGAAAGTCTTAATATAAGGAGACTGAGTTTTTGCGAGCATTTTCCAATCAATAAAACGAACATCATCTCCATGGGTATAAACTCTATGTTCCTTAAACTGTAAACCTGAGCCCTTGAAATGTGATTTCAACATTCCAATTGAAAACGAATTTGAATTTCTAAAAAGGGCCGATTTTATTCCACCAACAACCCTTCTTACTCTTTTTAAATCCATCATCAGACTAATTTCTTTGCAATTTTTATAGCAATATCTCTGGAATTCATATTATCTATGGTAGCTTCATAAGTTAAAATCATTCTGTGCCCCAAAACATTTGGAACTATTTTTAAAATATGTTCAGGAGAAACAAAGTCCTTATTATCCATGAAGGCCAAGAACTTTGAAATTTTAAACAACCAAATACATGCACGAGGAGAAGCTCCTGCTAAAATTGCTCCATCAAACCTTTTATCAAACAACTTGCTCGAAGGTCTTGTAGAATGGACAATCTTAACAATTAAGTCTTTAATTTTCTCATCGACATAAATTTCATCTACAATACCCTGCATATCGAGAAGATCATCAGTTGATAAAATGGAATCAAGATTTTTAAGAGGATTACTCTTCATCCCAAGGATACTTTTCTCAGCATCAAATGAAGGATAATCCACAAATATTTTCATCATGAAACGATCAAGTTGCGCTTCTGGCAGAGGGTAAGTTCCTTCTTGATCAATTGGGTTTTGGGTGGCCAAAACAACAAAAGGACTACTTAACTTGTGAGTATTGTCTCCAATTGTGACTTGTTTTTCGGCCATGGCCTCCAAGAGTGCGGCCTGTACTTTAGCAGGAGATCGATTAATTTCATCGGCCAAGAGGAGTTGTGTAAAGATTGGACCGAACTTAGTACTAAATTCTTCTCTTTGTTGATTATAAATCATGGTTCCAATTAAATCCGAAGGAAGAAGATCCGGGGTAAACTGAACTCTTTTGAAATTGAGATCACAAAGTTTACTCATTGTAGAGATACTCATGGTTTTACCAAGCCCTGGCATCCCTTCTACAAGTAAGTGTCCCTCACAGACTAGGGCCGCAATTATTGAATCTAATAACTCATCTTGTCCAAAAATTACGTGCTTGGCCTCATCTAGTGTCTTTAAAACTTTTTCTCTTAATTCCGCACTCATAATAAAAACCCCTGGTCATTTTTTTTCTATATAATACAGGAGATATTTTATATAATGTTCTTTGTCTTGTAGAGAAGAAAAAGGATGATCATGGCCCTGAATTCCAAGGTCCAGTAATTGAAACTTAAAATCTCTTTCATATGCACTTGTTGCAAAACTTTGTTCTAACTCATAAAAGCCAACGCCATGCGTGCATGATGCCACTACAATGAGGCACTTATCATTTGCAATATCTAATATTTTTTGATGTAGCTTTTTATATCCCTTCAGGGCCATTTTTTGATTTGCCCTAGATTTACTAAATGCTGGCGGATCACTCACAATGACATCAAAAGTATCGCCCTGACTCAACGAGTCTTCTAGAAATTTAAAGACATCTGCCCGATAAAATTTTCCCCTGCCTTGCATACCATTTGTAACAAGATTTCCATCAATAATTTGCCCCAAATTGGCCTGATCAACAAAGGTCACATTTTCTACGCCGGCCTTAAGCAGGTGAAGCCCCCAGGCCCCAACGTATGAAAACAAATCCAGTCCCTTTTTAAAGCTAAAATTTAATGATTGTATCTTTTCAAATAGTTTTTTGCGGTTTTCTCTATGGTCGTAGTAAAATCCAATTTTCTGCATCATCTCAACAGGAATTTTATATTTTACTGAGTTTTCCACAATCTCTATAGATTCAGGGTAATTTGAATCTTTTGGATGAACAACTAGGCCTTCACGCAGGCGATATTTTTGATTATCAAGAAAAAAAACCTTTGCCTGTGTTTCATTTTCAATCAATATTTTAATTAAGTCCCTGTACTTATCTAAACCAGCAGTATTGATTTGTACAAAGCAAATATCATTATATTGATCGACAATTAAACCAGGGAGACTGTCTTTTTCTCCAAAAATCAGCCTTTGATAATTTCCATATTCTAAGAACAAAGATCTTCTAGCAATTGATTGCTTAACTAAATCAGATAATAGTTCTTCAGGATTTTTATTGGACCATTTACAAAGTACATAAAGTACAGGCCCTGAATCAACATTAAGATTTATAAATCCAATATATTTTTCATTTTTAGTTGCAACTTCAATCCACTCTCCTGGTAAGAAATATTTTGGAGATTCAACAAAATCTTTACTAAAAAATGATCTGTTTTTTTCAAGCTGTAAAAAATTAAATTTCAATTCAACACTTTTCATAACTTTAATTACCTCTTAAGCTAATATAAGACAAGTATTGTAAATATTGAATTTTGTGAAGTTGTATTTACTTTTTCAATTTAAAGTAGCTTTTTGCGATTCCTTTATTAATTCTGTAGGAAGAAAGTTTGAAAACAAATTCTTTTTTAGGATTTTTTTGATCATCAGAATTTAAAATTTGTTTAATCATAAAACTAATTTCTTCAGGAAAACCAATCCCATCAAATTTGTTATATTTAAAATTATATTTAGTAATAGTTTTTATTAGACCTACATAAGAAATTTTTTCAATCTCATCATAAAGCCATTTGTTTTGACTAAAAGGACGGGGTGACATTTTCAAATTAAATATTCTTGTACCTGCCGGAGAGTAATCAGTATAGTTGACGAGTTTTCCAGTTTTATCAAATTTTAGTGTAATTTTATTAACTTCTTCTTTACCGGTTTTATCTTCGGCATCTACAACGATAAAATTTCCTCGATTAGATTGGTTGAAATCATACGCCTCAAGTTTATCTAACATCTTTTTTGGAAATACAAAGTCTAATCTATTTGTAATGAATTTTTTTAGGGCCGTTTTCTTTTCACTAAATCCTTTGGGCATGCCTAAAATTTCGACATCAATACCATTATCAAATGTCCAGTACACTCTCGCAAAAACATCTACAATCTGCGGCAAAGATTTTGTCTCTCCAAGCATACTTTCTAAATTCTCAATTCTAATGTCAAATGAGAGATCTTTCAGTCCAAAATTAACTGGATAATAATATCTCAAATCATAAGTATGAATGGTTTCTTGTTTTTTTGGGGCCGCAAACATTGAAGAGATGCACAGTAGAGAAATGATTAGAAATTTCATTAAATCATCCTTGATAAAAACTTTCACTTTTCATTCTAACTAACTATTCCAAAGAGTTAAACTCTTGAAATCTTTTCCTTCCATTTAAGATCACAATCAACAGTGATATATTTCACTTTTTTTGGAATTAAGGCCCCTTTTCGTCCTTTTATCCCTTTAAGCGCAGTGACAAGTGTATACATAAGTGAAGCTTGTGTGTAATTAAAACCTGAGTATTCTACTAAGGCAGCAGCTAGTATCTGAAATAGTTCCCGAGAAATATTGTCAATCTTGTCAGTTTTAATAATCAGATGTGCACCCTTATCACCCTCTAGATGAAACCATAAATCATTTTTGGACGCCCATTTAATTCTTAGATAGTCATTTTCTGAAGCGTTTTTACCAATGCCAAATTTAAGGGATTCATATTCAAAATAACTTCCTAATTTATCAGGATGTTGTGGAGCAAGGGGTAATTTTTGAATATTACTCTCCCACTTTGGTTGAATTACTTTAATTTCTGAAAGGTCAAAAACAGAATAACTACTTAATGATTCTAATTCATCTTTAGTATCTTGTAATCGTTCTTGAATAATGAATTTAGATTTTTTTAATTTTTTTATACGCTCAAAAATGACATCTCGCCTATCATAGATATGTTTACAGCGAGTGAAATCAAATTTTATTCCACATAATTTTGTTTTTACTTCTAATTTTGATAGTTGTTCAACATCACTAGCATAATTTGATAAGGTGTCAATCATTTCAACGTTTTTAAGATCATCGCGAATATTTTGAAGTTTCTTTTGTAATTTTTTTTCTTTTTTATGTAAAATTTTTTTACTTTTGGCCTTCTCTTTCAATTGTATGAAAATTTTTTCTATTTCTTCATTATGATTGATTTCAACACTTGTACTATCTGATATAAATTTTTTGTTTCTCCCCCATTCATCAAATATAGAAAAGCTAATTTCAGAAAATTCATTTTCAGATTTTTCAAATCGACCAGTTTTAGAGTGAATAAATTTGAGTTTATTATTTTCAAGGGTGAAATAAAAAAATAATAGTTCTCTTCCTTTATAGAATAAAAATAATTTTGAAATCTCGTTTTGACTTTGAAAATTTAAACAAACGATACGATCATTGGAATCAATTTCAACACTGAGAATTTTTTTGTTTTGAACGTGTTTTCTTAGAAATTCTAAAAACTTGGTTTTAATTCTTAGCTCAGATTCAGGTTTTATATCACCTAATAGAACTTCCTCATGTCCACTTCCCATACCTAAGTAGAGAAATTTTGTTGAACCAGGAGATCGAACTTGCATGACTGTATGCCAAGGGGTTGCAAACAATCTCTGGATCTGTATACGACTTTGCGCAAAATTAAGCTGTGAGTTAATTAAAAATACTTCGGATTTCAAACTCTGATAGTTCACATTCATATTTTAATACCTAAAATTATACTTTTTTCTTATCTAAACATATGACACAATGTTGAAAGTTTTTTATATAACGAAATAATAATCAAATTGTAAAAAAAATTACAAAATACTTCCCCTAGGAAATCTTTTTACCATGAGCTTAAATCTACTTCAAACGAAAGACCCCTCTTTTTTAGAATTCCTCGATTGGAATGAAATCATCCAGGAAATATTTATAGATGCGCATTTTGAATCGACGAAAAACTTTTTCAGGCCACCTCTTCACGTTTACTCTGAAATTGCAGAAGTAGAAGATAGTTTAAATCAAATAGAAAGTTTTATAAATAATGACTATACAAATGATGTAAATCTACAACGAGACCTTTATCAAGTTGCAAACATTTGTGAAGATTTTTCTTTTTATTCATTATTAAAAAAAGGAACTCAACTCGCTTTTAGAGATCTTAATTTTTTTGCTCTTCTTTTAGAGTTTTACATTCATCATCGTAGAATGCTCATAAAACTAGAACTTTTCGAAGAAAATATTGATCCTTATCTCCAAAGACTAAGATCCAAATTTTTGAATGATTTTAGAAAAATCTGTACAGCAGAAGGAGAAGTTGACTATCTCAAACATCCACTTCTAAAAGAATGTTATCAGGAAATTCTAAACATTGAAAAAAGTGCTCGTAAATCACTTCAAAGACTCACCCAATCTGAACTATATCAAGATACAATTCAGTATATTGATGTAGACATTATTAATGATCATTATGTCCTCGCCGTTAGAAGTGATAGGTACAATGCAAAACTTGGCAAAATCATAGCTCGTTCTGACAAAGGAAATACTCTCTATATTGTCCCTAGCGAACTAGATGAAATTTCTCTCAAACGGTTGGAGCTTTACAATGAGCTTGATCAAAAAATTTATGAAATAACTAGTCAATTTAATAGTGTCATTCTTGAAAATTTTTACTTCTTTGATACTGCAAAAAATACTATTGAAACTTGTGATTTATTGAATTGTAAATCTCAATACATTATAAAAAAACAATTAAACAGGCCCACATTCAATCAAGAGTGCAAAATTGAAATTCATTCTTTAGTGCATCCTTTGATAGTCAATCCTGTTACGAATGATGTTGAAATTGATTATGGACATAAAGTTTTTTTAATTTCTGGCCCAAACACAGGTGGAAAAACAGTTTATCTCAAATCATTATCCCTAACTTATCTATTCGTTCATTTAGGATTATTTGTACCGGCCAGTAGAGCTCATATTCATTTGTTTCAAAAGATTTTTTTTCTAGGTCACGATTTTCAAAACCTCTTAGAGGGACATAGTTCCTTTGCGGCAGAATCATTAAATTATCTTGAATTATTAAAAGAGGCCGATGAAAATTCTCTCATTTTTATCGATGAAATATTCAATACAACTTCATCTACTGAAGCATCGGCACTGGCGATTTCAATTTTTGAACTTTTATCGACACGACCATTTATTAAAATTTTTGCTTCTACTCACCACCAGGTTCTCAAAGCATATATTCACCAGACTGATGAATACATTTCTGCTCATGTTGGGCATGATTCTAAAACTAATTCTCCTACCTATAAAATACATTTTGGGGCACCTGGCAGCTCTATGGCCATCAATATTTTTTCTAAAATTGCCAAGAACTCTGGTCTTGAATTTTTAGCACATAGAGCACTATCGTTGATTGATGAAAATTATCTGAACTATGAGGAGCTGCTCGAGCGTCTCAATAATTCGATTGGAATATTTCAAAAGAAATATAATGAGCTGGCCAGCTGGGAACAACAACTCGAACAGAAACAAAAAAGTGTAGATGGTCTACTCCTTTTAAAAAGTAGAGAATTGGAAGATTCCCTGAATTCAAAGCTTGAAAAGAAAATAATTGGATTAGAAAAAATTGCAGAAGATTTAAAAAAAGGGAATCTATCACCTAAGAAAATGCATCAACAAATTGCTAAAGTTCATCAGAAAAATATACTTTTAAATCAAAATGATAAACAGTCCATCAATATGTTTCCTATTGATATAAATCATTACGATAAAAACAAATCTTACTTCTGTTCAATAGTAAAAGGAGAAGTAAAAATTCTCTCACTCTCTGGAAATACTGCACTCGTAACTTATAGAGGAAAAAAAATTCAATGTCCACTTTCGACATTATTTGAGTTACCAAATTCCAATGGACATAAGCAGAAAATCAATATCAATGTTCATGTTCAAAGTGAAAATAAAATCAGTTTCGATTGTAGAGGAATGAAACTAGAAGAATTTCAACTCACAGTTGAAAGAGAGGCCCAAGCACTCCTTTCGAACGGTCTACCATATTTAGATATTATTCATGGTCATGGGGATGGAATTTTGAAGAAATGGCTCAGGAATGAATTTCTTAGACATAATCATGAATTCATCTGGGATATTCCTGATGGAAATGATGGGATGACTAGAATTCAAAAAAAATAATGTGACACACTTTTTGACTTCAAATTTATTAGTTTAAAAAAATTTTTAAAATATTAGATTTCTAAATATTTGGCCTGATTATGATCATTTTTGAGATACTTCCTGTTTTGTCCAAAAAACAGATGAGTACTTTCTATCTTGAAAAATTTTAGTAAGTTCAGTGATAAAAACATAACCTATTTTGACTCAACGAATGGTCGTATTATCAATGACTTAAAATTATTTTTTTTTGACATTATTGATAAAAATTACAAGGCACCTTCAAAAAAAAATGCTCAAAGAATACACTAGTATAGCGGGTTCCCCATAAGGATAGAGTAATATGTTACGTAAATTTAAGGCATTACTTATATTGATTTTTTTTACATTAGCAATGCCTATCTTTGCTCAATTTCACTCATGTCCAAAGGAAAAAGACGAAGAAGAAAGAAAGTCCTATGCTCAATCTGAAATAACCGAGTTTTCTGAGCATGTTATTAAAAATATTAGGCTTGACTTGCGTCTAGCAAAACACGTTACGAATAGATATCTCGCGTGTTTGAAAAATGACAAAGAATGGATTGAAAATAATAAAATTGATTACCGGGATAATTTTCCTTGTGAAGCAAGAATTGAGGGGCTTAGAAATAGAGTAAAATCAACATTTCCACGGATGAGACTTCTACTTTCTCTTTCAATGCCTAGATATACTTCAAGTAATCCTTATTACAATGGTTATTTAAATCCAGATGAGCTGACTGAAGAAAACCGGTATCAATTCGAACAGTTTATTACAACTGATATTGAACATTATTTTTCTGACTTAGCTGAACTTAAGCCGCTTACGCTTGAAGAAATAAAAAATTCATTTAGATTTCTTCACTCTGAAGAAGAAAAAAGAACAATCATTTGTGGGGAAGAAGATCCCAATATGGCCAAAAGTATACACAATACATACAACTCTCCTTATAGAAAAGCATGTTACGCTAGACAATATAAAGCACTTCTTTTTGGAGATGATGAATTGGGGATTAGAGGGTTTCCTCTGATTGCCTTCCTGAATAATGATAATCCTACTGACCAGGAACTTATAGATGCCATGAATCTAGTTTTAAAACATATAAACGTACAGATTGAAAAAGTTGAGGGTGATTTTTATGATCAAAACAAGCAATTTGTAAAAGCTGATTTTGAAGAGATTACTCCTTATATACATTATAAAAAATCAATTGATCGCTATTTATCAAACAATTTAGACTTTTGTGATCTTGCTGACAATGCTCAAGATGAGCTTGATTCGCAGACATGGACTAGAATCGGTCTAGAAATGGGTGTCATCTTAGGTGGAACTTTTATATGCAGCAGAGTCTTCAAAGCAGCACCATTTTCAAAAGGTTTATGCCAACTGCCATTTGGGCTTGGAGCAAATATTTATTTCATTTGGTATGAGACAACACATTATAACCACGCATTAGAATCAATACTTATCGAACCTGATGGAAATAGAAATCTTGTGACACTCGACCAATTAGATGATCAAGAGCTCGCGAAATTTCTCTCAATTATCATGCTTCCTGTTGGAACAGGTCTACCTGAACTGATTCCAAAATTAAAAGAAGGTATCAAACCTTTAAAAAGATTTTTAGGAGTTCCGTTCTTGTTCTAGATCTTAATTGAGCCTATTATCTACAATATTAAAATGTTTGAATTCTAAACAATTTTTGAAAAACTGCTTACTTTTTATATAGGTCATTTTTCATAACCTACTCAATTCACGTGATATCTTTGGCATAAGTTATGCATAAATAACATCATCTTATAGGGGAGATGTTATGAAAAAACTTTTTTTGTCTATCAATATTGCCGTACTTTCAATTCTATCAATATCCACAACCTTGCATGCCGATGATGTTTTCGAATATCGATCTTTTAATAAAAAAGGACAGGTAAAGTCTAAAAGAAAATATAAGAAAAAGCACAGAATTAAAGAAAAAGTTTCAACCGAAAAAAAATTTGAAGTCTCTGCTGCCTATATGCAAGCAGATATTTCATTTGAAAATATTGAAATGTACGACGCGAAAGGTATAGGATTAAGTGCTGGAAGAATCTTTTACCTAGGAAATGGATTTAAAACAACTTCATCTCTTATTATTGACTATGCGTCTGCAAAATTTTCAAATAGCACAATAAATAATTTTCTTGAGAGATCAAACATCGACCTAACTCTTGCTGAAATTGGACTTTCCCAAAAATTTGGATATGAAATTGGTATTCATTCATTTAAAATCGTCCCTTTTATCTCTCCTAATCTTTTTTATGGAAGCATTTCTGCTCAAGATCTTTTTGGAAATACTTCAAGTGAAAATTTCTATCGATACGGTGCTAACCTTGGTATAAATTTTGATTTCAGCAACAATATCTCTCCATTTGCGAGTTATAATTTTTCAAAAATTAAACTCGATTCAATGAGTGATACCGCTGACTACAAATCACTCGTAATTGGTATCGCCTTTCGCTTTTAAGAAATTATTTATACAAATACTCAATGATTTTCTTAGCAAGAAATGTTGTCTTATAATGCCATTTATTGACATTTACATTCATTATCGAAATTGAAAAACCTCTGTCTTCACTATCCTGAGGGCGAACAAATAAAGTCAGCCAATCCCTCTTACCATATGGTATTCCACCCGTCATAGCTCCTGTTTTTGCTCCAATAATCAATTTATCTCTTATTTTCTTATTTAAACTCCTATAAAGCCTCTTCGCAGTGCCCTTTTTTACGGCCATCACCATCATCGATTCCAACTGCTTACTTTTTTCTTTGTGAATAACTTCTTCTTGCATATCCTTTTTCTGCCACACAACCTCTTTTCGATGTCTATCTAGTATTTTTTTTACAAGTGATGGGTAAAGCATAGTTCCATCATTGGCAACAATTGAAGAAAGTATAGCAGCATGGACAGGAGTAATCATCGTATCAGAATTTAATCCACTGGCCAGTTCTGCTCTATTATAATCGTCCTTAGGCAACTGAAATGAAGAACTCGTAGTATCTAAAAATTGAGTTAGTTTTTTATTAAAACCAAAATCATTTGCAGATTCTAATAAGTCTTCATTTGAGAGATATTTCAGTGCTCCCTTTGCAAAAATAACATTATTGCTCGTAGCAAACGCTCTTTCTAGAGATTGTTCCCTCGTCCACTTCGTTTTTTTATCTTTTAATTGATATTTATACAAAGTAGTACTTCTTCCAGAGTAAGCTAGTTTTTCATCTGGCCCTAGATTCTTTTTTTCTAATAAACTTGCAGCTGTCACAATTTTAATTAAACTAGCAGATGGATTGGTACTACTAAAAGGGAGTGCATAATTGAGAGAATTATGACTTTTTTCAAATCCAGAAAAACCTATGATCTCACCATTATTATTATCAATTACAACGACTGCGCTAAAGTCCGATTTGTATTTTAATAATAAACTGTTGAGGTATTTCATAAGGTCTTCATCGACCGTATATTCAACTCTAACTTGATTATTAAGATCACTTTCCAAAAGATTTTTTTCAAAAATACTTCTTGATATACTTTGCTTTGTACTTAAGAGTAATAGCTTTTGTTTTTTCAGTTCATTTTTTTTAATGACATGAAAAACAGACCCAATTGAAATAGTTGCAATGGTAAGAATTGAAAATATTTTAATTTTTTTTGCCATGATCTGATTATGACAGAAAACCCTTTCCTATGACAAAAAATTCTTTGCTAATACTTCTGGTTGATTTTGGTCGCAAATGTTTAAATTCTTTAAAACGGCATTTCATACTTTTTAAAAAGACTTGCGCTTCGTGTCCATCAAAAACTTTTATAACAAAATTTCCTCCAGGTAACAAATAGACTGGCAAAATCTCAAAAACTTTTTCAACAAGAAGCAAACTCCTGTCTTGATCAACTGATCGAATTCCTGTTGTATTAGGGGCCATATCAGATAAAACGACATTGAACTTTTCATGACAATCAAGTGAAGCTAGATCAGATACGTCAAATATATCTTTTTGAAATAATTTGATATTCTTTTGGTTTGTTAATTTTTCTTGTAATGGTCTTATATCAATTCCATGAACACTACCCTTTTCCCCAACTTTTTTTGCCGCATACTGAGTCCAAGATCCTGGATGGTAACCAAAATCGACTACGTGGTCCCCTTTTTTTAATATTTTGTATTTGAGATCAATTTCTTCAAGTTTAAAAACACTTCTGGCCAGAAAATTTTGTTTTTTCGCTTTTTTAAAGTAATGATCTTGTACTTCAAACATCCAATGCCCTCAGATATTTATATTTTTTAAATTTGTCATTTGACGCAGATTGTATATCATATTTTTTAATTTTTGCAATTAAAGTACCCTTGCTTAACTTGATTTCAGTGGATGTTTGGTTAATTTTCCCATTATATTTATTTAGTTTTTTCCGCAAATATGTCTTTTCAAAACCGGCCAAAGCATCATGATAATGTTGATAACTCAAAAATTCATACTGATCGTCATGTTTAAGTTTCCATTCATTAAATAAACCCTCTGTCACAATTTCAGGGTGAAGTATATTACAGTAATTATTAAATCGTATCAATTCTCTAAAGTTTCCGGGCCACGAATAGTTACAAAGAATATTGAGGAGTCCTGGTGCTAAATTTTTATTTGCAGAGAGTATCTGTCTTAATTTTGTTGGGTTAAAACTAACACTTTGAAGCGTGTAAGTTAAACCCTTAATTTGATGAAATAAATCTTCTCTAAACTTTCCTAATAGTACTTCATTTTCAAGGTATTTATTTGTCGAAAAAACAATTGTCCCTGTAAACTTCTTTTTCTTTAAACAACCTATGCTATGATAAGACTTTTCTTCCAGCACTTGCAAAATCTTGGCCTGTAAATGTAAATCTAACTCGCAAATTTCATCGAGAAAAAGTACTTTGTTATGAGCGGATTCGAGTAGGCCTTTTTTATTCGATCTAGAATCAACGTGTCCAAATAATTCATCTTCAAAGTGTTCTGGTCTAATTGAAGCAAGATTAACATGGATGCAATATTCTTCATCTCTATATATGTCATAGATCAATTTTTTAACAAAAGTTGTTTTCCCTGTACCTGGAGCTCCTAAGACGAGAATTGGAATTTTATTTTCAATAGCTTTTTTTAACATATTTTCAGACATTTTTTCTCCTTATGCATAAACTGCTTATCTACTTGAGAAAAATTTGTCTAAGAAAAATTATTAAAAATTCACATTTGAAACTATATCTAGTATTTTTTGATTTCCCCAAAAAAGTGGACCTTTCATGAGCTTTTGATTTAAGTATTTAATCTCTTTCGTATCATCTCTCAAAATAATATTTCTACGGTGGCACAGGATTGTGCCAGCAGCAATATCCCAAATCATTTTTTTTCTTTTCGTAACAACAAAATTACATCCTCCGGCGGCAAGAAGTGCTAATTTTAAAGCAATGCTACCTTTCGGGGTCAAGATAAAATCTGGAAATTTTAGTATTGGAAACATTCCTTTTGAAAATTCACTTCTAGAAATAAGGCCACAATAGAAACCATCGATAATATTTGGAGGTTGAATAAATTCATCTGCTGTATTTAAGCATAATCCACTAAAGGGGTTATAAAGAAAAGCATGATTCTCACGGTCTGCTATTTCAGCACTATTCATAATTGCAATACTTACAGAACATTCATCTAACCCTTTTGTTAACCCCTTGGTTCCATCAATTGGGTCGACAATTATTGCCGGGAACAATAAGCTTTGATGTTTTTCTTCAGAATAGTAATTATAGTGAGCAAATTTAGGTATCTTTGAGAAAAAATTTTCTATGAGATCAGACAACCCTAGATCGATACATGTAACTTCAGAGCCATCATCTTTTAAATTGGTATGAGACTTCTTTTCTCCTGTGTAATAAGGACGAATATAATTTATAATTTCAATTTTTAGTTTTTCAAAGATTTCATTCATTACTCTTCCAAATTTAAGATAGTAATTTAAATAATATTTTTATTCGCCCTTCAAGATGAGAATCTAGAAGACAAATCAAAATGTAAACAAGATAAATCATATTTCTCCTCGATCTTAACCTTGAAATCGCTTGGAAGATCAGTTCTAGTGGAACGAGTGAGAATAAAGCAAGGTACCACATAAGAGAAAGTCTTCCAAAAATTCGATAATCAAACATTAGAGAAGACAGAATTAACACCGTCGTTACAATTAACATTTCTTTTAGTCTATCAACCCGAATATTTAATCTTCTTAAATAAAATAAATCAGAATTAAATATTTTCAAAAATGTTAAAGGAACACCGATAAGGTGCAAATAAAAGAATGCCTTTCGTCCAAGTACGTCTAAATATATGTTTACGAAATCTAGTCCTGCAGCATCTTTCAGAGAAATATTGTCATAAGATAATAATACATATCCTACAATCGAGGCAAGGCCAAACGAAGAATATTTTAGAACTCTTTTTTTAAACCATTGTGTTTTTTCACTTAAGAGGATGTTATAAATTATTAAAAATAACGCTGGTACGTAGAGGGAAACTTCAATATTTAAAATCACTCCATAGAGAAAAACAATTCCTAAAAAAAGTCCTGTCCTATAACTTGAACTTTTTACGACCCATAAAACAGTCCATATCATTAGCAAAGAATGACTCATTGTGAGTAAATGACTAAGATCAAAAGAGAGAACTTTTGAAAATGACCATGATGAAATAGTTGCAAAGACCCCCAGGATCGCCAACCTTCTCGAGACAAAAAATCTAAAAAAAGCATAAAGTGTAATAAAAAATAACCCACCACCAACAACATAAAAATGAAGTCCCCATGCCAGTCGCATAAGTTCAGAATATTTAAAAAAGGGATAATAGTTTACGGTCATAAAATTCCAGTAAACGTTTGATAAGGCCTGCGAATGGTCATAAAAAAGTTTAAGTGCTCCAATCGAATTTAAAGTAGACATAAGAGGAGTCGAGATAGCAAAGACCAATGCAATCAATGTAAGAAGTGTTTTTTCGAAAGAGTCCAGATATCTATATTCATTAAAATTTGAAGAAACAGACTCTTGAATTATTTTTCCTCTTGTTGGCCATGAATAGAAAAGTCCTAGAAAAACCCATGTACTCCAAAATATGTTATTAACCCATTTTGGAGGAAGGAAATTTACAACGTTAAAAAATAATATAAAAAAGATCATCCCTGTTGTTATTCTGTAAACAACTCTATCAATTGACGAGTTCACACGGTAATAGATCTTTAAGCGGTGATCTAATTCTTTTCCGAATAAAAACCACTGTCCAATCATAAAAGCTATATAGAGAAGCATTAAGACACATTGGGCGACCATGCTTAAAGACGTGGCCTTTTGGAGCCAAACAGGAATTAAGAGGAATGAAAAATATGTAAGTGCCCGATATAAAAAGAATTTTGACTTTATTAGTAATATTCCAGACTTTTTAGCTAAAGTAATTTCCATAATACCCGATTATTTTAATAGGGGATGCAAGATCCCTCAAATTTTTCCTTGAATGATAGGCCAGTCCCCAGCTGGCCTAATTTCATTATAGCATTAATGTAATAACTTATCAGCAATACTTGCCGGGAGAATTTGGCCTGCGGTTAATGACCCGGCGTGCTAACATAAGTATGTTAGTGCTATGGTATACATAGCTTAGTCAGATCATGGAGGAGATGACTTGAGTATTTCATTTGGCTCAATTAATACAGGACTACCAAAAGACATCGTCCAACAGATTATTAAGGCCGAACAGATCCCTATTGAGAGAATGGAAGCTCGTAAGTCAAAAATTTCTGATAGGCAGACACTTGTCAATCAACTAGGCCAACTAGTTGAAGGTATAAGAGGAGATGTCTTTGCAAACTCAGACGACAGATCTTTTAGAGAATTTTTAATAAACACACGTGACGATATAATTGATGTGTCATTTGATAAAAGTAGAGTTCAACCAGGCTCTTATCAGTTAGAGGTTGTCCAAATGGCCAGAAAGTCTTCGGCCATGACCTCAGGCTTTGAGGATCCTGAAAATTCATATGTGGGAGTGGGATATATTCAGTATAGGCTACCAAATGGTGATTGGAAGGATGTATATATTGATTCTTCAAACTCTTCCTTGAATGATATAGCAAAATTAATAAATCGAGATACTTCTAATGGAATGAGGGCGAATGTTATTAATGACGGAAGTGGAGGTAAATCTCCGTGGAGGTTGTTACTTAGTTTGGAAGAAACTGGTGATCAAAACCTAGCGGACTTCCCTTATTTTTATTTTGTGGATGGTGAACAAGATTTTTATCTTGAAAAAGAAAGACATGCCCAAGATGCAATTGTTAAAATTGATGGCTTTGAAGTTGAATTTCCGACAAATACGATTACAGATGTCATTCCAGGTGTGACATTTGATCTTAAAAAAGCAGCACCAGGAGAAGAATTTTCTCTTAAGATCGGAGAAGACTCGAGCAAGATAACTGAAAAAATAAGTGCAATGGTTGATAAAATCAATGAAGTACTGCAGTTTATCAAACAGCAAAATACTCTTGATGAAAATTCTGATACAGGAAAAACTCTGGGCGGAGATATTTTACTTCAAACTATAGAGGGGAAAATACGATCTAGTGTATTTATGCCTGTTGAAACAGAATTTGGAATGCGAAGAGTATCCGATTTTGGTGTTCAATTTCAAAAATCTGGACTTCTTGAACTTGACGATAAAAAATTTGAAGAAGCATTAAAGAGCAATTACAAAATGATATCCCAAGTAATGGTTGGAAAATATGACATTGAAGAGGGAAAAGTTAATGGTTTTATAAATAACCTGGCAGATGCAGTAAATAGCATTTTAAGATTTCCTGATGGAAGTATTCAACTAAGAAAACAAAGTTTGAGATCAAATATTGAACAAATTGACAGACAGATAGAGCAAAAACAGAGAAATATTGCGAAAAAGGAAGAACAGCTAAAAGATAAGTTTGCGCGTCTTGAAGGTACAATTTCAAAAATTAAAAACCAGGGTGCTGGACTAGCAGGTCTTGGATCAGGAACAGATAACTTTGTAACACAACTAGGATAATCAATACGGAGGGAAAATGAGTTATGGATTAGGGGCATACAAAAAAACTTCAATCCACACGGCCAGTAAGGATCAAATTTTACTCATGCTTTATCAAGCTGCAATTAAAAATTGCAAGAAGGCCATGGAAGCAATTGACAATCATGAACTTGCTAAAAAAGGTGAGCATATTGGTAAGCTTCAAGACATTGTGATGGAATTAAGTAATAGTTTAGATTTTGAAGTTGGTGGAGAAGTCTCACAAGAATTGGCCTCACTATATGACTTTATACTTCATGCAAGTACACAGGCCAATATAAAAATTGACAAAACTCCTCTTATTGGCTGCCTTAATGTTCTCAATACTCTCTATGCAGCTTGGGTAGAGGCCATAAAAACTCTTACGCCAGAAGATAAAGCTAAATTACAAAAAAAATATGCGGAATGATATGGAAAATCAAATATTTAAATACTTGTGCCTTCTAGAATACCTTTTAAACAAAACAAAATTTTGCCTTGATCATTTTGATCAATTAACAGAAAAACAAATTGAGTATGAAATTGATAATAGATCCAGGATTATTAATCAGCTCCATATGGTGTCGGGTGAAATTCAAAATATCATAAATTCACAAAGTTCAAAAATCTCAGAGGATCAATTCACTAGGAATTTATTAATTGCTTTTCAAAATGACAGTGAATTACTCTACCATGATATTGATTATCTCGATCGCTGTTTAATTGAACGTTTAGAAAATCAAGCAGACCTAACAAAAAATGAAATAAAGCAAACATTTATCTCTAGTAACCGACTAAAAGGTTACAATCTAAATCAGACTAGATAGAGCTAGTTTTCAAAAAGATGATTGACTTTAATTCGCAGACATGAGGAAATAGTAGGAGTAAAGATCAATGATTGATCTTTTCTTTATTCAATATTCTTTCAGGAAGAAAGTAATATGGAAAGCAATAAAAAACATCCCATCGATCTAGAGGTTTCAATGAAATCAACTCATCAAAATGACTATTTGATTAAATTTTCAAAAACAGAACATGAAATTCCTGTCTTGGCCGGAGTCCACCTACACTCCATTTACAATCCAATAAAAGAGGCCCAAAAGTTTATACAAACGAATTTAGAAATCATAAAGAAAAATCATAAATTTCTAATCTTAGGTTCTGGATTTGGTTACCATGTAAGAGAGTTGATCAAAGTTGCTTCTGAAATTCACCAAACCTATCAAATTGTTGTGGTTGAACCAGAAAGAAGAGTACTTGCAGACTGCTTAAGAATTTATCCAAATAGAGATCGAAATGTAGCTTATTTCTGTGAAGAAAAATTTGAAATTCTTTTCAATGATCCAATATTTATCGAATTTCTAACCTCTCACCCTTCAGTAATTCCACATCCTGCTTCATTTAATTTACATTCAGAATATTTCAAAAATTTTTTATCGTTTGAAGCAAAAAACGACGTTGAATCTATCTCATGCAAGCTTAAAGATTCATTTCTGATTGAATATTTAAATACTTTAGAAAAAGATGTTGAATTAATTGAGGCCATTGATCAGCATTTTAATTCAAATCAGAAATTAAAGTCCCAAGATTTCTTTTTTCAAGCATTTTCAAAGTTTGTTCAAAACGAAGGAAGGTATATCAATGAGTAGAATACTAGTTATCAACCTCAGAAGAAATGGCGATATTTTTCAAATGTCTCATTTTCTTAGCTCACTAAAGAATCGATATCCAAAAAGTGAAATACACCTTCTCATTTATTCTGAATTCAAAAGTGCAACCAGTATATTAAATAACATAAATCATATACATAAAATAGATCGCAAGAAAATTTTAACTTATTACAAAAACAAACTCTTTTCAAACGCTTTTACATTAAGAGAATTCAATGAGGATCTCAAAAAAATAAGAATCACCAATTGGGATAGAGTGATAAATTACTCAAATGACCATATATCAACACTTCTAGTTTCTTCATTAAATGCAAATTTTAAAGATGGAATCTATATTGATGAAAACCACACTATAAAATATTCTAGTGAATGGTCAATATATTTGAATGATATTATTCCTTCTTACAAATACTCCCCTATCTCTCTAGTTCAGACTCATCTTGGAGTATTGGATCTTGAGATGGAATATTTTTCTGAAAAAATAAAACTTAATCCAGAGTATAACCAAATTGCATTTTCAAACTTTACTAAAATAAGAAAGAAACATAATATTCCTCCAGAATGTAAATTTATTGGTATTCAACTTCTATCTTCTTCAAGAGAAAAAGATATTCCACCAAATACCTTGGTAGATTTTATACAGCTTATTTACAGATCAACTAAATTTTTCCCAATTCTCTTAATTGCACCCTACGAAAATGAAAGGGCCTATGCTAACTCAATTGCTAAAGAATTGGAAAACGATCCAATAATTGTAGAGGCGACCTTCGAGGCCCTCCCTTCAGTTATCATGAATTTAGACTGCATTGTTACTCCAGATACTTCTGTTAAACATCTTGCCGATTTGACAGATTCAATGATCATTGAAGTGTCTACTTCCAAATATACACCAGTAATGTACGGGCCAACTAGACCAGGTTCACTCATGCTCTCTCACCAAGAAAGCATGGAAAAAATAAAGGCAATGGACATTTTTTATGTTTTAAATGATGTCTTTTCTGATGATAAGCTAGACTATCACTTCTCAGCAGGAATTACACTTTATCAGATGTTAGCTGATGAGCTTGGCCCATTTTATAAAATTCTTAATGGACAGTTTAACTCACAAACTGCTTTGTCTATACTCTTATCCAGAGAATTCTTTAGAGTCTATTATCTCACTCATGATAGCACATATATTTCGGAGAAAAACTTATCCATTATACATCCTAAAGTTATAAAGTCATGGTGTAATCATCAAAAAAACGTTTCTCATGAGTGTTTAAAAACGTTGTTGTCATGTCTAAGAGTGACCAGGCAAATGTCAAAATCAAATATTTTGAGTCCAAATGAATTTATAACAAAACTATCTGAGCTATTAGACTATGCAGAAAGTAATATGCTTATTGCAATTCCTGTTATTAGTTTCAGAGCAAAAGTCGATTCATTAGATAATAATGAAAGAACTAATCTAAAGAGAGTTGAAACACTGCTCTTTACATTAAAAGCTGATATCCAAATTATCCTAAACATAATCGAAAGAACTCTAAGGGTAATAGATGTTCATAAAAACTTGGAGATTGTTAATGAAAATAGAAGAAATAGAGAGACTCAACAAGAAAACTGAGCAAATTGCAATTAAATTAGATAAACATGAATCATTAACAGAAAAAGATCATAAGCTTCTATTTGCAGCTCTGATAATGAGAGAAGAAGAAAATGAACGTAAATAATTCAAAAATTGCTTTTATTCAACTTGCTCGTTTTGGTGACATTGTTCAATTAATTAATGCAGTTCAAGGACTAAAACAGTCCAATCAAAATCTTGAGCTGATATTAATTTGCAGGACACAATTTTATAAACCACTTAAGAGCATAGTTGATCAATATTTTGATAAAGTTTTTGACATAGCCACTCATGAATTTTTACTCGAAGAAAATTTAGAGGGAATAGAAGAAACAATTGATACTTTTTTGAATACACTTAACAAAGAACAAATTGATGTATTAATTAATTGCACTTACTCTGAAGCTTCAAATTACCTCACTGCTTTGATACATTGTAACCACAAACTTGGGCCCTATTATAATCAATCAAATCAACTCATTATAAAAGATCACTGGTCAAGATTTATTTACTCAAACGTCCTTGAAACTAAACTAAACCCCTTTAATATAGTGGATATTTTTAAAAATATTATTGGCCATAGAAATAAAAACTTCAACACAACAAAAACATTCACAGATTTAAAAAAAATTACAGTGGCCATACACCCGCATGCGAGTCACACAAGAAAGATCTGGCCGTCACACAAATGGACAGAAGTTATCTATCAACTTTGCAAAAACTCAAATGTAGAAAAAGTACTTTTACTTGGTTCAGATAAAGATATTTCAAGAACTCATGAAATTTTATCATCGCAATTGGTAGATAACTATAAGTCTAAAATTATAAATCACACTGGCAAAATAAGCGTTGTAGACACACATCATCTTTTTCAAGAAATAGATTTATTTATTGGGCATGACTCAATGGTGTCTCATATTGCCGCACTTAATAAGGTTCAAACCCTTACGATTCCTCTTGGCACAGTGAGACCAATTGAGACAGCGCCATATCTTAATGGTGCCGTTGTCGTTTCCCCAAAAACGGAGTGCTTTCCTTGTTTTGCAAGTCAAGCTTGTGAATTTCCGGCCTGCCATAATGATGTTTCGCCCCAAGCAGTTTCGATCATTGCTAAAAATATTATTGATCATGGACAATTAGATTTTGATGCATTATCAAAAGATTTATCAATATTTCACTCTTCAAGTATTGATGTAAACGTCGTTCATTTCGACGTTTTTGGTCTCATGTATTTTAAAAGATCTAAGGAATATGAATACGATTCGGTTGAAATTCTTCGTTCTTTTTATAAAATGGCCTGGTATTTCATTTTCAATGATATTGAATCAAACATTCCGTTTCCACACATAAGTTCAACTGTTTACCAAAAACTTTTCTCAACAGTTGATGGACTCAAATATCTATATGAACTTTGTGAGTTCGGGAAAAAATATTCAAAATTTATTTTAGAAGAACTTACTTTGGATGATTCAAATTTAGAGAAGATCAATGAATATTCAAAGAAAATTGAAGAAATAGATCTAATGCAAATGGCCGTTTCAAATCAGTACCCACTGCTCAGTCCTATTTCTAATTACTACCATGTCTCAAAGGGTCAATTGCCAGGCTCTACTGTTGTAGAACTGTCACAATCAAGCTTTTATTTATTCCAAGAATATGCATCCGTTGTTTCTGTGATGTATGACCTTATTGAAAAAACACTTCAGAACTATAAAATTAAAATCAATAATTCTCGACCGAAGGAAAGATAAAATGCAAGAAGTAACTATAGACAACTCAACTAATTTTGCAAATAGTATATTTATTGAAGCAATAGAAGTATTGGATAAATCTATTCACAAATTTTTAAATGATATTGAACTATTTAACCAATTCGTCAACGAAAATAAAATACAAAATGCACAAAGTACTTTTCACAATATGATTTTAGAATTAGAAAATTTTCTTCCACTTTTAGTCTTATTAAAATCAAATCTAAAAGAATATAAATCTCTTACGGCCCTGATAAAAGAATTCAATGCTTTCGAAATAAATGTGCTTGAAAATCTAAAAAAAATATTAGTTGCTAGAGAAAATAACGATCTTATTTTGCTTTGTGACTTGTTACAGTATGAAATGAAAGATAGTTTTGATTCATGGCAAAAGGAAACCCTACAGAAACTTTACCATCATACTCTCGATATCAACGAGAAATAAATTCCAATACTAAACATTTTTTTCAATCTCTTGATGATTTTTTTAAGTCTGATACAAATTTCAAAAATTCGGCGTTAGAAAAAATATTAAAGAATCCAGATTTATCAGTTCAAAAATTTCTTAACAAGATTCTATGCTCTAATGAACTTAGAAGTTATCAGACTATACAAATTCTCGTTCATAAAAAAGGGGAAAGAACTTGTAAAAATTTTTCCTACTCTAGAAATGGAGAATTTACCTCTAATTTAAAAGAAGTCTCTCAATTTTCTTCATTATTTAGTACTTTAAAAAAAAGTAAAAACAAAATATTTGATCAAACATCATTAAATAATTTACTCATCTCTTCTATCGGGACATTTCTAGCAAAAACTGCAAATTTTTCTGATCAATCTATTATTCTTGCACTATCAAGAAATGATTTTTTAAGACCAACTCCAGAAGAAATAAATTCTTTTAATCAATTCAGCTATCTTATCTGCTTTCACCTTTCTTCAATTTTTAGAAGCTTTAATTTTCTCAACTCTCTGGAGCTCTTTACAATTCTAAAAAAAGAATTAGACTCTGGGCCAAATGGCATTTTTTCTGAAATTAAAACATTTGCACCAGAACTCTACCATTTTGAAAGATTACAAGTTCTTGGTGAATTGTTAAATACTCTTAAGCATGAGCTATCAAATCCATTGTTTGGAATAAATCTCACTCTTGAATTGCTTCAACATGAATTTAGTGAAGAAACTGAAAATGATATCTTATCACTCATGGATAATTGTCAGAGATGTGAAAAGATTATTGAGGACTACTCAAAAATTTATTCAAACTCTTCTATCCACATAAAAACTTACTTAAATGAAATAATTAGAAACACAATTACGTTAACGAAAAGTTTTACAAAACCCAGTTCAATTGCTGTTATCTATCAAACTGATATTTTAGATGAATTTACAATTAACACTAATCCTACATGGCTCTCTCAAGTTTTTTTCAATCTTATTATTAATGCGGCCCAATCTTTTGAAAGTATTGAAAACAATAAAAATAAAAGTATCTATATAAAATCCAAATTTTCATCAGTAAAAAATCAAATTGAGATCATTTTTGATGATAATGGCCCTGGGATTCCTGATGAAATTATCGATAAAATATTTCAACAATTTTTTACAACTAAGCCAAATGGTACTGGTTTAGGCCTATCTGTGTGCAAAAATCTGATTAATAAGCTAGATGGTGATATTTTACTAGAAAAAACGTCATGTTTAGGTACTATATTCAAAATTACTTTACCAACGAATTTACAATAAATTGCTTTATGGATGTCCTATTATCTAAACATTTTTGTAATGAAACTATTCCAATTCTTAAATTTATAGATTTTATTAGACTTTTCCTAACAGCAAGTCACCTTCGATTTAACCTCACTTGCTGGATAGATAAATTCATTTTTAACACTACGCGGATGCTTTTCAGAATACAGGTACATCTCTATCTGTTTTCAGCAATAAGTATCTCCCTTCCCAAGAAGAAATCACGGAGATAAAAGGATGAAAGATTTCTTAATCATTGAAGATGAGTTACTTATTTTGCGTTCTTTAGAACGACTACTCAAAAAGTCAAATCATTCAGTTGACACTACAACCAAAGGTTTTGAGGCCATTAACTTAATTAAAAAAAACGATTATGATTGTATTGTTTGTGATCTTATGCTCAAGGATACAACTGGTTTTGATGTCATTGAGGATGTAATTTCATTTAAAGGAAGAAACTATATTCAAAATCGATTTATCATTATGACGGCCTATATTTCAGAGAAAGTTCTTGAAAAAGCGCACTCATATGGATGTGAAGTTCTATCTAAGCCATTCAAAGATCTCAACTCTGCACTTGAAATTATGAAAAAAGGTATAAAAAATGAAAAAGAACTCCAAGAGTAAAATCAACTCAGTAGGCATCATTTTAAAGCCAAGCTATGTTGATCTCTATAATACAGTTATTCCAAATTTAATTAATTGGTTAATGAGAAGAAAAGTCACCATTTTATTTTCAAAAAATGAGCGGCCTAGATTAGAGAAAATTCTCAGAAAAAATATCAAAAACGTAAATTTAGTAAGTGATTTAGATTTATTTCAGTCCACAGACCTTATTATCACCCTAGGAGGAGATGGCACACTCATAGGAGCTTGTCGTAATATAAACAAAAACTCTCCACCCATCTTTGGAATAAATATGGGTACACTTGGGTTTATTACTGAATTTTCTAAATCTGACTTCCATGATGATTTAAACAAAACTTTGAATGGGAAATATACAATTCATAAACATTCTCTGTATCAAGCAAAAGTCATAAAAAGAAATAAAACTATTTATAAATCAATTTTTGTAAATGATGCCGTACTTAATAAACATGAAATTTCAAGAATGTTTACCGTTAACGTAGAGATTAATGACGAACATATTTATAATCTAGCAGGAGATGGAATTATAGTAAGCTCCCCCATTGGTTCTACCGCGTACTCTCTGGCCGCTGGAGGGCCTATTATTAGTCCAAGTGTAAATTCATTGGTTCTAACACCAATTTGTGCCCACTCGTTGACGCATAGACCACTTGTCATAAATGACAAAGGGGTCGTCTCTTTGAGACTCATTTCAAAAGAAGATAAAGTTTCGCTAACTCTTGATGGACAGAACACTTTTAATATAGATTCACTAATGGTCGTTGAAATTTCTAAGATCAAAGGAAGAGCAATTAATTTAATACAAAATCCAGATCGAAGTTATTTCCAAATTTTACGTGAAAAATTCACCTTAGGAATGAGAAACTGATGAAAGATGATGGACTTTTTATAGATCAACTCTATCTGCAAAACTTTGCAACTTTTGAGTCTGAGCGAATTTTTTTCGGCAAAGGAATGAATGTCATTGTTGGAGAGACAGGTTCAGGAAAAAGTTTAATTTTGGATGCATTGAGCATTTTATTTGGAGGACGAGCTGAAAAGAGCATGATTAGAAAATCAGCTGAGTTTTCTGTTCTTGAAGTAAACTTTCATGTAACTGATCTTTCTGTATGCGATTATTTAACCCGCATTGGACATCCTGTACTTGATAATCAAATTATCATTAAAAGAATTATTCATAAAAAAACGGGTACAAAAACTTTTTTAAACCATCAGGTTTGTACATCGGAAAATCTAAAAAAATTTTCTCGCCGTTTTGTAGATCTCGTCGGACAATTTGAAAATCAAAAACTCCTCTCACCTAATTATCTCCTTAATCTTGTGGATAAGTTTTCTAAAAACGAAATTTCATTAAAAAAATACCAACATCTTTTCTATGAGCTACAAGAAGAAACGAAAAGATTTAATTCTTTAAACGCTGACTATCTTAACGTTGAGACAGAAAAAGATTTTCTCTTATTTCAAAAGAAAGAAATTGAACTTGTTTCTCCTGAAATAGATGAAGATATTCTTCTTGCAAAGAAAAAAGAAGAACTATTGCAACAAAGGAGCAATACTCAATCAATTGAAGAGGCCATAGATTTTCTTTCAGGAGATAATGATTATAATATTTTAAATCAACTGAATTCTTTAAACTCAATATTTTCAAAGTTAGATGACTTAGGAAGCTTTAAAAACAAACTGATCGAAATACAAGCAGCTCTTGAAGATCTCTCTTATGAATTAGCAAAGAATCTTAGAGAATCAGATCATGATGAACAAGAATATATTCACATAATAGATCGATTGGATTCAATTCAAAAAATCAAAAGAAAATATGGCCCAAAACTTTGCAACGTGCATGAAAAACTCATTTTAATTGCCTCGCGCTTAAAATATTTAGAAGATTTAGAACATTCTATTAAAACGTCACAAAAAAAGATTTTAGATCTTAAAAAAGAAGCTTTTGAAATCGCGGAAAGTTTACATCATTCAAGGCTTCTTGCCGCTGAAAAACTCTCAAAACTTCTCACAAAGGCAATACAGAGTTTAAATATGTCTGGAGCTACACTAAGGTTTGAAATTTTAAAAAAAGAAGAATTGAATATTTCAGGTTTCAGTGAATTGGATTTTTTTGCTGAAACAAATCCTGGAGAAGGAGAATTTAAAGTAAGAAAAACTGCTTCAGGAGGAGAACTCTCAAGAATTCTCCTGGCCCTAAGACAAATTTTATCTTCAAAAGATTCTGTCTCAATTTTTCTTTTTGATGAAATTGACTCTGGAATTGGAGGAAAAACAGCAATTTGTATAGGAAGTTCACTCCATACTGTTTCAACTCATTCTCAAGTTCTTGCGATCACTCATTTGCCACAAATTATTAAGTTTGCCGGGCATATTATCAATGTAGAAAAAACAAGTATTGGAAAAAAGGATAATCAAAGAACTATTTCCAAAATAGACATCGTCAAGGATAAGAATCAATTTATCAATACTATTACAGAGCATTAAAACTCTATTTGTATGAAATGCTCCCATCATCGTAAAAGATCACTACTTTTTCACGTGGGAATAGACCATTATTGAGATAAAAGCTGTTATTATATTCAAAATTTTCTTTTATATGCGAATGTCCTGCAAAAAGATAATCAATTCCATTTTCTTTTGCAAAGTCCATCAGTTTTGTTCTGTATTTTTCCTGAACTTTGTGGTCAATACGATCACTATATCGATCTTTATTTCTATTTCTTGAGTTTTGGGACATTCTGCCCCCAATTCTTTCAACATCTTTGAACACAAAAAAGATTTCCAGCATATATTTCATAAATCGACTCGACAAAAAACGCCTCCATGAAACATACAAAAGATCATTTTCTACAATAAGATCTCCATGACAAAAAAATAAAATTTTATTCTTATCCTTAATCCAAAAAGAATCTTTACGTAGAATAATCTGATTTGAAGAACTCATTTTTTTTAACAGGCCTTCAAAATGAACGTCATGATTTCCTTCAATGAAAACAATTTGAGTTCTAGCACTAAGTGTACTGATTAATTCGAAAAATTCTGAAAATATTTTCAAATATTCATCATAACTTCCAATTAATAAATCAAAGACATCTCCTAAGAAAATTAAAAAATCAAGTTCTAAGGTTAGTCCTTCGGTAAGCTTTGTCATTAATAAATTATAGGTATCTCCTTTTTCATAGGAGATATGGCAATCTGATATGGTCATTATTTTCATATAATCTTTATATGAGAATACAGATGTTTAAGCAAGTGTGATCATTTGAGATTAGTAATTGGAAATGAAATTAATTTCTTCTTCATAAGACTTGAGAAAGATTTCAATTTTTTCTTTTTGCACAGGTGTTAAATCGACAAATTGAAAGCTTACTCTGCTACCAGCGTAAGGGACACGATCAATCATATAAGGTTTAAGTATTAAAATACTTGTTACTTTGCAATTTACTTCTAATAATTCATCATTAAAACGAATTTCAATATTATCAATTATTTTTCCCCTATCCAGTACTTGTCCTTCAGATTTTGCAAAAACAATTGAAAACCCTCCAAGACCTAGATCTAAGCAGTTTTTTCTTACTTGATTCCCTAAGTATTTAAAATTAACAAGAACCGAAGAATTAGGCTCAATCCTCTCTTCCCTACGTCTTTCACTAAAAGAATACTTCTCTGGAAGAGAAAGAAGAAGTTTTCCTTCATCATTCATCCATTTGATCTTTGAAGTAAAGACAAGTGACGATTTTGGTAAACAAACGTTTAGATACTCTTGGCCAGCAATCATTTCTTGCAAATATGCTATTGATCCTGGAAGTGGTCTGATTACTACTTCATTGCGGTCTTTTCTAATCGTCTCAACAACTAATTCAGCTTTTATAATATTGCTGTGAAAAGCATACCAAGAATAGCCCTCTTCCTTATTTTTCACTGCTTCTGCTATTGCTTTTAATGGATCTTTTTTTAAAAATTCGCTACTCATATTTAATTCCCCATAATACCCTTCTGGCCTATTAAAGACAAACCAGAAGGGATGGGTTTAATATACAAGGAAAGAATTCTCCCCCTTGCGACACCAATATCTGGTTTCAATTAAAATTAAGGGGGGAAGCCTATGCTTCCCCGGTTATCCAATCAGCCTTAAGGCAGAATTTGGAAGATTGTTAGCTTGTGCTAATGTAGCGATACCCGATTGTTTTAAAACGTTTCCTGAAGCAAGGTCTGAAACGGCTTCAGCAACATCAACGTCTTGTATAACTGACTTCGCATTACTTTGGTTTATAACTTGAACACTTAAGTTATTAACAGTAGATTGAAGTCTTGATTGAACAGAACCTAAAATGGCCCGTTGGGATGATATAGTTGTTAATGCCTCATCAACACTCTCAATTGCATCTAGTGCATCATCTTTGGTCTCAACAGTAAGTCCTCCTATCCCTAAGTGATCATTTGTAGCATTAGCTGTATCTGAATCAAATTGAATAGTGTTTACTTTATCTGCATCTGCTCCGACGTGAATATCTAATGTACCAGCGCCATCACCTGCGAGAATTTTGAAACCGTTGAATTTAGTTGAATTTGCAATTCGATCAACTTCTTCAGTTAATTGTTTATACTCTTCATTTAGAAGACTTCTTTCGTGATCACCAACTGTATCTGAACCAGCTTGAATTGAGAGTTCTCTAAGTCTAGTCATAATGTTTGTGATCTCATTCAAACCTCCTTCGGCAACTTGCACCATGGCAATACCGTCGTTGGCGTTTCTTCTAGCTTGCTTCAAACCACCGATAGTTGCTCCTAAGTTTGTCGCGATCGCTAGACCAGCAGCATCATCTGCTGACTTGTTAATACGTTTACCGCTTGATAGCTTGGTAAGCTGATCATCGGCAGTCCTTGACACTCTAGAAAGATTCGCTCGAACCTGTTCTGAGGCCACATTAGTCGCAATTCTTAAACCCATTTTCTTGCTCCTGTTTAGGTTAATAACTAACCGACTTAATTTGTCGGTCATATACTTAATCGGAGCAGTTGGGCAATACTTGAGCCAATTCGTTTGATATAGGAAAAATAATTTGAATATCCCCAAATTCTATATATTTACCTCATGCTTTTTTTCAAAAAGTTTTTGAAACAAAAACCATTTTTCATCACTGAAGAAGTGCTTATTAAATAATGTGAACATTTTTTTTAAATTTTGAAATGCAATCTAAAAAATATATTTACACACCAAGTGTCTAAATATTAGACATTTTTTTTGCAGTCTTAAATTTCTTTTTTTTTATGAAATCATACACCCACAAAAAAACTGTTTAAATTTTGTACATATCCTTATAAATTTTTTCCAATCCGACAGATTGAATTGAGAACAATCCGCTTTTCGTTTATTTTCTAAACACTAGTGATGAATTTTTTTGAGCGAATAGAACGTATCAAAACTATATATCTGTATTAACGACAACCATGAGAATGGTAGGAGATCATTATGAAATTGCCAAATTTTAAACAAACGCAGGCCCTAGTGATTGCTTCATTACTTACACTTGCTTCGTGTAATAATGGAAAAGGGCAATCAGGTTCACAACCAGGTCCAACTGAAACTTTGACTAAAAAGTCAACTGTACTAAACACCTCAGTGGCACAGAGTCTTGAAGAGTTAGAAGAATTCAATTCAGCTGATATTATTGATGCTGTTTCATTATCATTTAATGAAATTGATTTCACAAAATCTAACGCTCTTTTGCTAGAAAATGAAGTTTTACCATTAATTTTACTTGCAAAATCTATGATTGAAGAAAGAGGAACTGATGTTTCGGATTTAGATGAAATGCAACTGAAAATTGAAACTTTTCTTTCTCTAACGAAACAAATTAGCAATCTTAAAAATGGATACTATGGAAAATATATTGATGTATTCGTAAATAATTTCGGTAGTGAGATCAAAAGATCAGGAGTTATAGACACTCTTGATTATGATTCATTTCAAGGTTTCAGTGCTGAAGAAATTAGTGAAGAACAAAAAGAAGAAATTACTAATTCATTCAGAAATATTTTAACTCAAGACCTAGAAGCTGTAGCATCTTCTCTTGAGAACAGAAAAGAAGAGATTAAAAGTTCTAAAGAAGAAATCATCTCAAGCATAAATGGAAAGATAGAAGAGTTAAATACCATTTTAAACTCTTATAGAACATCTGAAAATGAAGAAGAAAGAGCTGACTTATATCATCAGTACTTAACTCTACATTCACAGTTAATTGAAAGTAACCAAAAAGGACTAGATTTTATTCTTATTGCTGATAAAACAAATATTGGTGATATTATTCTTGAAAATGATGTTGAAGGAATTATTTCCCTAACAGATGACAATGTAGATTTAATTGATGAAGATATTTTTAATTCTTCTGTCGAGGCAGCATCTGCTAAAATTAGAAACGCTGCAAATAATCTTCAAGACTATGATGCTGATGATCTAAGTGGTGAAATGATTTCATTCCCATCAAGCTTAGCTCATTATATGACAAACAACCCTGATCAAGTAGGAAATACTATTTCAATCTTAGGTCAAACAATTATCAAAAATGGTGATGATAGAATCAAATGGGACACAGCTGTTCAGGTTTTAGATTATGCTTCATTCGCAGTTGGTATCACTGGTATTGGTGCCCTTGCTAGACTTGCAGTTAAAACAATTGCAAAGAAAGCTGCTGCTGAATTTGGTGAGAAAGCAGCTCTAAGTATGCTTAGAACGAAGAAATTTGCTTCCTATGCATTAGGTACATCTACTGCATCTATGGCAATTTCTACAGGATTAAGATTTAATACTGTTTATCCACAACGCAAAGAAATTCAATCTTTGAGAAATGCTCTTTTTACAGGACTTAGTAAAAAAGGTGCAGAAGAGATGAATGTTTTATATAACGACTACATCTCTAATAGAAATGCTCTTGCATTAAACGTTGGCTTTCTAGCACTTGGTGGTGGATCTTACGGCGGCCTTAAAGTATTAGCTTCAAAATCAAAGATTTTAAAAGAAGCTGAAGAAATACAAGCAATGAAGGAAGCTGAAAAAACTTCTCAATTTTGGAGTAAACTAACAAATTCAGCGACCTCAAAAATTAAATCTGTAAAAGATAAAGTTGCACAGAGTAAAATGTTGAAAAGTACAACTGAATCGATCAAGAGTCTTTCTCAATCTATAAGGAATATTACTTCAAAAAAACAAAAAGGAGTAAAATCTTTATCTCAGAAAGATCTAATTGACGCAATTCACAAAATTGACAACACAGCAAAACCAGAATTAACTGCTGCGAAACCTCTTTCTCAGGAAGATGTGATTGATGCCATCTATAAATTAGAAAATTCTAAAGAGTCTGTAAAAGAATCTTTAGGTACACGAATTTTAAATGGCTCTAAAGAAATTAAGGAAAAGATTGTTAGTAAATCAAAAACCTTAAAATATAAAATTATGAAAGGTTTCGATAGCTTAAAATCTAAGTTTAAAAAACCAGAAACGCCTGTAGCAGAGACACAAGTAATTGAAACCCCTGTAATTGAAACCCCTGTTTTAGAAGAAGTAGCACCACTGTCGAATCAAACAGTTAGAAAATTTAAAAGAAATCTAGAAAAACGTCCTATTTTGACAGCAAAAAGTAGACTTGGAAATGATCTAACAACTTCTTTTAAAAATTCTGAAAAACAAATAAATGAAACTCTTGTGGAAAGCTCAGTAAATGAAGGACTTGTTGAAAACGCTGTAAACGAAGGACTAGAAAACGCAACAGTCATTTTAAACCCTAAAGAATCTTTAACCACGAAACTTTCAAATGGAACAAAAACCATAAAAAATAAAATCGTTAACGGTGCAAAGATCATAAAAGATAAAATTGCCCAAGGTTTTAAAAATTTAAAGTCAAAATTCAAAAAACCAGTAAGAATGACTTACGGTGAAGAAGTTCAAGTTGAAGAAATGTTTAAAGATGCCTACAAACTTAAACCTGAAAATCCATTTTCTTTAAAGAACAGAACTGCTGAAAGAATTGAAGAAATTAGTGAAAATGTTTCTACTTCATTAAAGAATGCTAAAGACGCAACAGTACAGGCCACTAAAGCAACAAAAAATAAAATCGTAGAAGGATCTAAAGTAATAAAAGATAAAACCGTAGAAGGATCTAAAAAAGTAGCTTCAAAATTCAAAAAACCAGTAAGAATGACTTACGGTGAAGAAGTTCAAGTTGAAGAAATGTTTAAAGATGCCTACAAACTTAAACCTGAAAATCCATTTTCTTTAAAGAACAGAACTGCTGAAAGAATTGAAGAAATTAGTGAAAATGTTTCTACTTCATTAAAGAATGCTAAAGACGCAACAGTACAGGCCACTAAAGCAACAAAAGATAAAATCGTAGAAGGATCTAAAGTAATAAAAGATAAAATCGTAGAAGGATCTAAAAAAGTAGCTTCAAAATTTAAAAAGCCTGAACCTGAAGTAAAACCAAAACAAACTGCAAAAGATTTGAGAGAGAAATTTAAAAAACGACCAATTAAACCAGTACGAACTAAATCTAAAAAAGGAAATAAAAATTCTCAGCCTGCAAAAGTAGAGACTGCAACAAATGAAGAAAGTATTGTTGAAGTTGTAAAGGAAGAGATCACAACTCCATCTAAACCTTTAAATATTTCGGCAAAACAGATTAATGAGGCCCTCAAGATAAAAAAACAAAATGAGGAACTTAGAAATGCTTCAAACATTGCTAATTCTAAAAAAGGTCGTTCAAAAGCTTATGGGCCAGGAAATCAAAAATCTGACCTAAACAACTCAACTGTTACAAACACTAAAAAGTCTGACCAAAAAAGCCAAAGACACAATTAAGAAAATTAAGGGGAAGCATTCTAGCTTCCCCTCCTTTTTCAAAATCTCAGAATTCAAGTCAAATTAAAATAAAAAGGGGAAGCATTCGCTTCCCCTCCAAACAACAATTTGTGAAATCCTTTTATAAATCTAATTGTTATCCAATAAGTTTTAGTGCAGCAGATTGAGAAGTATTCGCTTGAGCTAAAACTGATGTAGACGCTCCCATTAAAATATTCGACTTAGTTAAATCTGAAGTTGCTTGTGCGACATCAGTATCTCTAATTCGAGAATTTGCAGCACTTAAGTTTTCATTTCCAACTTCTAAGTTACTAATAGTTGATACCAGTCTATTTTGTAATGCACCTAAATTTGCTCTATTACCGTTAACTTGTGTAATCGCGTTATCAATTGTTTCCAAATTCACTTGAGCATCTTCTTTAAGACCTACAGATGTACCTAAAATTCCTAAGGCATCAGCAGTTGCATTTGACTCAGATGGAGTGAAAGTAATTCTATCTTGTCCATCAACGTTCTTAATACCGATTTGAATATCTCTATCTTCGCCTTCACCATTTATAAGTGATGTACCGTTAAAAGTAGTAGACTGTGCGATTCTATCTACTTCTTTCACTAAACTTTGATACTCTTTATCAGAAAAAGATCTTTCAACATCTCCAATCGTATCTGAAGCCGACTGGATAGATAGTTCTCTAAGTCTGATAAGAATACTTGAAACTTCATTCAATCCACCTTCAGCAGTCTGTATGAAAGAGATACCATCTGCAGCGTTTCTCTTGGCCTGTTGAGTAGATCTAATTTCTGACTTCAATCTTTCAGAAATCGCCAAGCCTGCAGCATCATCTCCGGCCTTATTAATTCTTGAACCAGATGATAGTTTTGTTAAATTTCTCTCTTGATCTCTTTTAGTAATGTTTAAATTTCTTTGAGCGGCAAGAGACGTGACGTTTGTGTTAATTCTTAAGCCCATTTGAATACTCCTCGAATGATTAAGTTAAACCGTCCTTAGAGAATCTAATGGAAATAACACCCTTGTTCTTTCCGCAATTGACTTGACACTCCCACAGTGCCAACACCAGACTATTCGTAACCGGAAAATTTTTCTTTAGTTTTTTTTATAAAAAAGTTCTTTTTTTTCAAAGACTTATACTTGACTACTTTGGTTTAAAATACAAATCCTTAGAAAATAAGGACTTTGTAATCTCTTAAGAATAATTTTTTTTAAGACTGTTTTGACTTTTCTATTATGTTTGTAGTGGAATATCCTTCTTCAAAGCAAAGCCCCATCACTATTCCACCTTTTGACTGAACAACATCATGCCCGACGATATCTTCAACCTTCCAATCGCCACCCTTTACAAGCACATCAGGCAATACATTTTTTATAAGTTCATAGGGAGTATCTTCATCAAATATCTGCACAAAATCAACTGACCTTAAATTTTCAAGAATATACTTTCTATCAAGCTCATTGTTAATTGGCCTACTATTGCCTTTTAATCTTTTTACTGAAGCATCTGAATTTAATCCCAATATTAGAACATCTCCCAACTTCTTGGCCTCATTTAAGTATTTTACATGGCCCTTATGAAGAATATCAAAACAACCATTCGTGAAAACTATTTTTTTTTCTCTATTTAATTTAACAAAGTTCTCTAAATTCACTTTCTACCTTTTAATGACAGATGTTTTTGATACCGCCCCATGAATATTTAAAACGTTTGGAAGACCTAATAATATAAACGATACCAAGCTTAATGATGTTCTCACAAATAATGATTTCATTCTGACAGTTTTTCCAGATTCATCAACAACTTTAAGTCCTAAAGTGTTTTTACCTGGAGTTCCACTAACATCCAAGACCGTAAAATATAAGAAATAGTAAAATATAAAAAGCAAACCACCAAACAGGTAAATTTCTTGTTTATTGATCAACGACTCTATTAAATCTAGATCTATCCCAGATCCAAGTATCAAAAAAATCCCTGTCACTGCTAAAAAGAATAGAACAATCACAAGATCGATTAACCAAGCAACAAAAATTTCAAATTTTGAAGCTTTAATCGATAGATCAACATTTTTGACAGAAATTTCTTTATCTGTTGATGTAACCTTTTTTTCTTCATTCAAAAGAAATTCTTTTTTATCGTAAATAGGATCTGTCCCATTTTTATAAGTTCCAAGACTAACTTTAGAATTCGTTCTTGCTTCAAGCCTGCTACGTTTTTGATTTTCTAATGTATTTGAATTTACGATTACTTTTCTTTTAACAGGGCCAACTCTGTCTTTATTTGTATTTTGATGAAAACCTAGTCCTTTATTGATAGGCCTAAATTCCAAATGATCTAAATCAAAATCACTATTGATATTAATTGAACTCTTTGTATTTTTCTCTTTCTGTTGTTGCAAATTATCCATTACTTCCCCTTAGTAGCTTTAGAATGACACAAAAGAAACAAAGCAGCAATATTTTGTCTAATTGATTCTCTCCAAAGCGAGCATGTAACCTGACGCAACACAAACAGCCGTAGGTGATCTTAAAATATTTGTAGGTAAAAGAATTGATTGAATTTTTAATGAATTGAACTTCTCTTCTTCTTCAATTGAAAAGCCTCCTTCTGGCCCAATTAGCAAATACTTTTTACACTGTCTTATTTCAAGTTTATCTGAAGTCTGCCTAGTGCAAAAATAGAAAATGCTTTCAATTGGAACAGTTTTAATAACATCTTCAAAAGTCTTTTCAAATTTTAGCTCTAATTTATGTGTACCATTTGATTGAATAAGGGCACTTTCAACAATTTTTTCAAGTCTTGGAAGATTAAACTGAGAACGTATGGAAAATTCAGAATCAAAAATGATGATCTCTTTAATACCTATTTCCATAGATTTCTTTATGATTTCCTCAAAAGCTTCTTTTTTAGGAGGAGCTAAAATTAACGACAAAGTCCGGTTGTCTGGTATTTCTTGAATATCAAATACTCTTAAATTTAGATCCCTTTTAGAAATTTCTTGAACTTCACAATGAACTTTTAGCCCTCTCCCATTTAGAACTAAAATTTTCTCTCCTGATCTGATTCGAACTGATTGTATGAGATGTTTTGCATTTTCTCCATCAACAAAAATGACTCCATCTTTACCTATATCCGGTTCAATATTTTCTAAATATATTGCTCTCATATTTTTTTAAATAACAGTGCTGACCAGTTGCCCTTTGAAACATTCTCTACAGATTTTAGACCAAGTTTAATGTACTTGTCTTTGAGACTTTCCACTTGTTCATTTAAAAGTCCAGAAACAATCAGGTAACCATCAGTATTCAATAAACTGTAAATAAGGTCTTTTTCAAGATCGAGAATATTTTCTAAAATATTAGCAAAAATTAAATCGTATTTTTTATTAACTTCTAATCTTTCACGAAGTACAACAGAAGACCCTGATAAATCATGCCCCTCAAAGTTTAATTCAATATTTTGTACAGTATTGTCGAGCGCATTGGGGTCTATATCACAAAAAACAACCCCCATAGATTGCCATTTCAGGGCCGCAATTCCTAAAATGCCAGAGCCACACCCAAAATCCAAACATTTAAATCCAGGTTTCAGCATATTATTGTTAAGTAGACTATCAAAAAGTTTTAAACACAAAAATGTTGTCTCATGTCCTCCTGTACCAAAACCCTGCCCAGGATAAATATAGATTTCATTAGATTTGTTTTGAGTTTTTTCCCAAGATGGTACTATTTCGATTCTTTTTGATATTGAAATCCTCTCATAGTGCTTCTTCCAGATTGAATTCCAATCCTCAAAATTCTTTTGATCAATCGTGACATTAGAAATGTTTTCACTTAGTAAATATTTTTTAAAATTTTCAACATTGGAGTTCTCAAAATAAAAAAACATTTCATTTGGCCCTTGAGAGAGATCAATCTCATCATAAAGCTCAAGAGGTATATCTCCACCCGAGTAGGCCCTTTCTCCTAAAATTTCATCAACTTTTTGCTCATCAATAGAATATTCTTCTACTCCACTGCAATGAAAATCATGCATGGCCTTAATTTTTAGTAACTCAATTTCTTGGATTTCTAAACCATCCAGGGAACATTTTAAAATATTATAAACTTTATTCATGAATCCCTTTTGCCAGTAGACAAATAGAATTGTAAAGTTAACAAATAGGTTTTGAATTATTTTCTCATTGAGTAATGAATATGAATGACTTTAAAATTAAATTTCATCCGCTTGGGGGGTTAGGACAAATTGGTTCCAATATGATGCAAGTATTAACCCCAAAATCAAACTTGATCATAGATGCTGGAATTCTCTTTCCAAATGATGATTTTTTCGACATAGATTATTTAATTCCTGATTATCGGGCGATTATAGGTATCCCCACAGATATCATTATAACCCACGGACATGAAGATCATATTGGCGCAATCTCACATTTTTGTATGGCATTTCCAAATGCCAATTTATGGGCCTCTTCTTTCACTGCAGAGTTGATTAACGCAAAATTGTCCTATGCCAAAATTTACAAAGCTATTAGCATATTTGAGGAAAAATCCGTAATTGAATTCAAGGATATTGAAATCCATCCTATTCATGTCAACCACTCTATTCCACAAACATTCGGACTTCTATTAAAAGATAAAAAAAACGATTTTGGGGCCTTTTATGTTTCAGATTTTAAAGTGGATAAAAAAACTAAATATGAAGCTTTTTTTAATTTTAAAAAACTCAATTCCCTTTCAAAAAAATTAAAACACAGAATTTTATTGCCTGATAGTACAAACATAACCTCTAAACGACGGAGAACTCTTTCTGAATCTGATTTGATCGATGATTTGAAAAAAGTGATCTCTGCAAAAAAAAATAGAATATTTATTACTACATTTTCATCAAACCTTCATCGGATTCAAACAATTATCAACATTGCAACTAAAGAAAAAAGGTGGCTCATACCCTATGGAAGATCCATGGTAAATTATATCGAGGCCGGACTCAAGTGCCAGATAATTAAAGATCCTAAAAATATAATTAAGCAATCTGACGATAATTCAATAAATAAGGATAGTGCAATTATATTACTTTCAGGTTGTCAGGGTGATTTTTATGGTACTTTTCGAAGAGTTTCTTATGGGCACGATAAACTTTTTGTACCAGATAAAAAAGATACTTTTATCATTAGTTCAAAAGCTATTCCTGGTAATGAAAAAAATGTAAACAATGTACTTAATCAACTCGCTGAAATTGGTGTAGAAATCTATACCAGTGACCTTGGGAAATTTCATGCATCTGGACATGCAGGAATTGATGACTTACAAGAACTTTATGATCAATATGAACCACATGATATTATACCAATTCATGGCGAGACTATTTTTATAAGAAGACATATAAAAAATATTAAAAAGAAGACAAAATCAAATTATCATTTTCTTCTAAATTACCATCAATTAATATTCAAAAATGACTATACAACAATGAATATTCCACCAAAGGAAGAATTCAAACCTCTTTTCATTAATCAAAAAAGTGGAGTTATAGAAAAAGAAACTATAAATGAAAGAAGAAAATTGGCCACACAAGGTACAGTCCTTCTTAGCTCAACATTTCAATCTCCTTCTAGTGTATTTAAAATGCAAATGTTTGGACTCCCTAAATTTTTAAATGACGAAGAAAGTGAGATTGATTATCAAATTGCTGAAATTATTGCCAAGCATAAAAAAACTTCTCGAACCAGCGATCTAGAGGAAAAGATTCGTGTAGACCTTAGGCGATTCTTTGTAAATAAATACTCAATTAAACCAATTGTATTTATTCACTTTTTATAGATTAAAACAAATTAAATAATTATTACATTGATGCATCAAAAACAGTGAATATCTCTGTCAAAATTGTTATCTATTTTCGCTTACGATCTAATGAAGGGGAAATCTATGCTCAATAAATTCTATTTCATGTTAACGCTCCTATTGTTTTCCAAAATCACTCTATCCAATTACCCTGAATGTGAAATTAGACTAATTGAAAAACATTCTAAACCAAATAACAGCAATCAAATTTTCAATTTAGAGTATATTGATGATTTGGGAACAGAATTGTACCCTCTCTCGAGTACAATTGGACCAAGAGGGATGATTGGCCCAAAAATACAGGCCAGAGACACGAAAGCTATACCTGACCCTGATAAATATCTTGCAGAAAAATTTGGAGGCTTCTACTGGGATCAACGTATCTATATAGTCGAATCATTAGAACAAATTCCTGTTCATGATGGAAAAGTTTATGATCTACTCACCAAAGGTTTCTACGTTGTCGGAGATCAAGCTAGGCTAAGAGATATTCTCATAAAAAATGAATCAAGAATTGCCCCTTTCAGAAAAAATATTGAAATATCTAAAACAGAAAAAGAAAAAATAGATGCAAAAAAACAATTCGATAAAATCCAAAAAGCAATTGGAAATGAAACAAAAGAACTTGTTCAATCTCTGATTAAAGAAAATGGACTTTGGACAGTAGATCTTTCTGGAAAAAAACATCAAATTTCTGAATTGTTTCTAAATTGGATTACAGAAGACATAAATATGTTCAATGCTGGAAAAGTAAAAAATGATACTCCAGAAGTTGCAATGGCCCTAAAAGAACTAAACAAAGAATTCTCTATTCTTAATCGTGAAAAAGATGAAGAACTAGCTCAATCGATTAGAGAACTTCAAACTAATCTGAACGCAAGTATTTCTAAAAATTATGAAATAATTATTGATGAACTGAAAAAAAGCATTAAAGAAAACCCAACTCAAAAGAAACTTTTATTGGAAACTTACCAAAAAAGAGACAAAGAAATTGCCAAAGCAATAGAAGAATCTGAATTGAAAACCACAACCCTTATTAATAGTAAATATGAACAACAGCTAGAGGAAATAAAACAAAAGATTAAAGAACAAGTTGAAAAAAGAGTTTTTCCTCTTGGCGTAGCTTTTAGGCAACCAGGGTATGTTATTCCAAAAATTAAAGGACTAATAAATCACTCTGATTTAAGTGACTCTCAAACTATTGAAAAGCTTAGAAGTCTCTTCAAAACTTACATTAAAAAAGGTTGGAAAATAACTTTTAACAAAGCTGACCCTGAATTTTTAGTTGAAAGGGCCGCAAAACAAAAACATGGTGAGGGAGCAGTAGAATCTCGTTTTGCTTCTAGCAAGAAAAATAGAGATATGATGATAGAAGCATTGAAATCCGGAAACGCAATGAGTGTCGAATTTTGGGATCCTAATGGAGTTCTCGTTGCTTCTACTTTTGGATCTCTCCATGGTGCAGCTTACGAGCCAGAAACTGTAAGTTATGATGCTGACCCAGCTCTAGTGAGAGATTATTTAGAAAGAAAAGAAAAGGGTCTACTTAAAGAAGGTGAAGTTGAGCCAGCTGCAAACATAGATTTTGCGAAGTTTCTTATTATCGCTGCTTCAGATAGGTTTTATGAGGCCGGAGTGAAATATCTAAATGCAGGAATGGTTACACCATTCACAAGAGCTCTAAAAGGAAGGTATCATGATGGGCAAGAGGCGGCCGCAATATTGAATGAACAAAAATTTTCACGCTATCTTGATATAAAGCTCCCCTACTATCCTGAAACAACACCTTTAATTACTGAAATTGAAATAAGAGATTTACAAGGAAACCCCGGGCATAGAGGCAATGAAGGGCCGATCAACCAGCCAAGTGGTATGTTTGAACCCACTGTTGGCCAAATGCAAGGACTTTATAAGGCCTATAGTTTCATTTGGAAAGTTAGATATTTCTACAAAGATAACTTTGAAGAAATGATATCTCATAAAAAACTTGAAGAAGATATTGGCTCTGGATTCTATTTCAAAGGTAATCCATTGAACACAAAGGCCTTAGGGAATTTTCTTGAAAAAGTAATGAAGTTAGAATTGCCTTACAATTTAGAAAGCGTTGAAGATCTTCAAGGATTTTATAATCAATTCCTAGCTGAAAAACTATATTCCAAACCCTTGATGAAATTAAATGAATTACAAAGAAATGAAATCTTAGAAACTACTCAGAATGAAATCAATTCAAATTTTAACGACATTAATTCATTTACTAGAGATGTAATTGGCTTTAATGCTCCAACAACTTTAAAATCGATAGCAGATCTTAAAGAATTCTTAGCTGAAGCTCTTTCTTATAAAAGAAAAAAATTAACCTTCTCTGAACTCTCTGAAGGAGAAAAAGCAGAAATCGAAAAAGTTGTGAGCTCTAAAGTTCAAAAGTTTTTAGAAAATGCAACAAAAGAACTTACTAAAGATGATGGTATTTTTTATGTTGAATCTACTCCTTATAAAGAATTAGTGGAAAAGGTTGCCAACTATGAAGAAATGGCAGATTTAGATAAAAAGTTTGAAGAATCAATTTCTCAAAGAAAATTTGAAATGTCCTTTAGTGAACTAAAAATCAGACTAGAATTGGCCCAGGAAAGTCTCAAGTATTGGCAGCAAAAACTTGATAGAAAAATCCTAAAAGACTCTCCTTACTCTTCAGTTCAAAAAGTGAAAGATGGGATTCGAAAAATATACCAAAAACCAATTCTTTCAATTGTTAATCACTATAAAGAAAAAGTTCAACAAATTCAGTCTTCGATATCTTATATACATATTCAGGCGAAGAAAAAAGCATATGAATATTACGAGAAAACTTTGCAAAAAGAACTCTCTGAAAAAGGTGCCGTCTATTTTGGAGATCTTGTTGTCTACAAATATGGTGAATCATTTACGAATAGAGTAGATTTCAGAAATTTTTATGTTGAATACCCTGTTTCTCTAGGCAAAAATCATAAAGACGAGAATGGAAACCCTAGACCGCTAGGAGAGACATTGTTCCATTATTCTTTTGTGAAGCCACAACAACGTGGACTAGTCTTTGTATCAGACCAAATCAATTCAGGTTTGATTAATGAAATGAGAAAACTTACTAAAAAACTCTCTCGAGCTGGATGGAGAATCGAATATAATTTTGACATAGATAAAATTATTGAATTAGCAAAAAAGACAAAGAGAAAAGGTCAAAGCGACCTACTTAATCGATACCTTAACCCAGATGAAGTTAGATTTTTTAAAGAAATGTATCAGGATGGACATGCTTTCACGATAAGTATTGTTGACCCTAATAATGAACCTAAGGGCGCAACTCTTGGTATGAAAACAAGAAATAAAATAAATGGAGATTCGGTTGCTTATGTTGATACAGAAATTGTAACCGAACTTAAAACCGAAGACGATTTTATTAAAGTTGTAAAGGTTAATAAAAGCTACCTAACAGTTCCTTTTATTCCAGGCGAGCTCTCTCATTTAAAAGATAAAGTAGATGAGTTAATCATCATTGGACAGACCCGTTACGGGAAAAAATTCAAAGTTGATTTGACTAAAGAAGGTGGAAACAGAAGAATATTTGAACAAGACGGAAAGCTTTATCTAGGAGAGAGGATAGATGGAATACAACTTGCGAAACTCACTTCAGTTTTTTCCAGCATTGTTCCGTACTCCCAAGATGCTAGATTTAATGTTATAGATACAGAAATGGTCAGTTCTTTTAGTCATAGCATAAAAGCAAAATACTATCCGATAGAAGAAGCAGTCGCGGCATTTGATTCTCTTCCAACTGATAGAGATATTGATTTCACTCATCTCACAACAGATGGAGGAATAACCTATAAAGAAATGAACTTAGAAGATTTTGATTCATACATTCGAGTGATAAAAGACCGAGATTCAAAAGAATAAAATTAATGAGTCATTTTCTTTATTCATTACTCTTTTTTTCAATTTTTATTATAAGTGCCTATTTTTTTCGAAATAAATTAAGAGGGATGAAAAATCCCTCTCTTTATTGCCCGAATCACCCAAGAAGTATTCCTACAAATATCTGTCAAGTGTGTGATGTTGCTTTTTGTGATAAGTGTAGTTCTGTAATGGATGGACTCACTTTCTGTTGTGTGCATTTAGAAAAATATAAATCAAAGCGATTTAAACTGTATAAAACTGCTACCTCTAGTTCAAAACTCCCAGACGAAGGGGTTGAACTTTACGAGTATCGAGAGGAATTAAAAAAACAGGGAAAACTAAGCTATCTTAAGATTTCATATCATGAAGATGAAAATCAAATCTATACTCAGACTCAGCTCTATATAATGGATTAAATTTTATTCATTTTTTCTTTGGTAGACACTGATATGTATTCGTGTTCCCTATATTCCCTGTACAAGCATCTGCTCTACATTTATCATCAACCCCTTCTTGACAACTGTTTCCCTCGGCACAATTGCCAAGATGAGGATATGCGCTGGTCGTAACGTTTACACATGGACTATTTCCATTATATTTCCAAATCATGTCATAAGGACAAGTACTAGAAACTTTCGTCAAAGTCCCATTATTACACTTCACTACATAAGTACCTAATCTACTACTACCAATATCATCATCTCTGTAAGAATAGGTTTCATCATGTTGTATTTGTGTTCCTGGTGACATTGAAGAGCATAAAATACTCATACCTAATCCGTCATCGCTTCCATACCATTGCTGTGCCACTAAATTACATGGATTCTGAGCTGTACCTCCTTTAGTAAGTTTTGTGAGTAGTTTTTCAAAACTTCTTGGATCTGACTGAGGGTTATCTGTCCCACTAGGACATATAATAGGATAAAGGTCTTTTGCATCAAATTCACATAATGCACCACCTGTCATTTCCAATATATCTAAACTTCCAAAAGGAGTTGTTGATAGCCAGATTTTGTCATCAAAGATATTCGGATTACCACTAATATTTTTGCTCGTGTCTTTCTGTCCATTACCATCTAAATATGTCCATTTTATTCCATCAGGATAATTTTGGGTTTTCCCAAAAAATCCTTTGGTCAACTGACTAGGTTCTTCGGGTGTAGTTTTGAACCCGAAATAACATCTATGTACTATAGACATTGAATCTAATAGTTTCATCCTTAGATCAGCTGCTGCTTTATAAGTATTGGGTGCTTGTCCAATCAAAGCTGGACTGCCACTATCATAGTTAATTGTAATTTGATTTTTTAATATATTTTCTACATAAGCATCAACTTGCCCTTGAAAATCACAAGTATTACTACAGTTATTATTAGTATCACAAGCTACTTGTGTGATTTGAGGTTGTTGACCAGTACAAATAATAGTTTTATCTCTTAGCATAGTGCTGCAGTTACAAGGCCCATAAGTAGGCGAATTGCACGATTGTCCTAATGATCCACAAACAATTTCACCTCTTGTATTAATTCCTTTTAAAAATTGACCTCCAGGGCAACTTTCATTTTGAAATATTTCTCTACACTCACCAGAGTTTGTGTTGGCGCATACTTTTTTGTCATCTATGTTTCGGGCAAAAATATGTCCATTTAAATCAATTGTTTTGCATTTTTCATTGCTTAACTCAATAGATCCATTTTGATTAATCATCTCACAAATTAACTCAGAAAGACGTTTACGAAAATTATCTGAAAGATTAGATAGTGTACAAGCAGGATCAGCTACTCCTGATGCCATTAAACAAAATTTTTCAATAGCACTATTATTAATCAAGTCTTTGTCATAACTCAAACATGAAACTTTATTATCCGTCGAATTTTTACTTACTTGAAATGCAATTTGTTTTGTCCATTTTTTTTGTAACCCTTTATTAAATTCAAGATCAACTTTAACGACTGATCTCCCTACATCTCCAGAGAAGTTCGCTTGTATTTTATCTAACGATATATTGTCTGCAATATTCATCCCTTCTTTATAGTGATGTGCCTTTTCTGTTAGATTCTCAAAATTTAAACTCGATGGATCAAGTGTACCATCTGAATTTGTAATAATGATATCGCACTTTTCTTTACTATATAGAAGTTGTTGCATGATTCTTACTGTATAATCAACTTTAAAATCCTCTGAATCTTTTTTTGTATTTTTTTGTACGATGGCCATATAATCTAAAATTATAAATCCAAAAGCTCCCATTAGACCCAAACTGATCATTATCTCAGCAAGTGAAAATCCTCTTTTTTTCTTAAAGAATTTCATGAAAAAGGCCTTTAATAAGTTGAATCGTTTTCCCAATATCATTTAACATGACACAATAGTGAACATTTCCCCCTACATTTGAAAAATCAACCCATATTGTTTTTGATTTATGGAAAGAATAAATATTCATTTAAATTCCCTGCCCAAGTGGTGCACAAGATGAGTCACTTCCTGGATTTGAACAAAATTGATACTGCAAACATTTTGGCACCCCAGAGGCACTAAAGCCTTTAACAAACATATCTTGCTGATTTGGACATTCCATATTAAAACGTTCTCTCCAGTGATCATCTTTCAATCTAACTTTATTTTCTTTTAAGTTGACACTTTCAGCAGGCCCATTGGTTATTTCAATTTTATTACAAAGTCCACTCAGTTCATCATAAGTACCCATATAAATTTTTTCACAAACTTCTTTTAGAATGACTTTTGGGAACCGGTCTGTCTTTGTCATTTCACTAAAATCACAGGTAGGATTTTCTATATCTGTTGGTTCAAACCGAGCACCTAAATTTTCACAAGAGATTTTTATTAAACTCGCAATTGATATCGTTTCATAATCAACACATTCGATAAAGACTTGATTCTTAAATAATCCGTGAAAGGTAAGCTTTCTTCTTGCTTTTGATTTTATACCTCTACTTTCTCTTTCAAACTCCATAAGCACATTAATAGGCAATATTTGGGCATCATCCGTAGTGACAGTTGGCATATCAATTATATCATTATTCGTTTTAAGTAGACCTGATTTCTCATAGTCTAAGGCCAAATTTTGAGGATTCCAATTAATTATTAACTGTCCACTTCCATCTAGAGATACCATTTCATTGCAGCTATCTCTAACTGACAAATTTTTTTTAAGATGGATAATATAATTTGTGAGTTCAGTATTTTGGTCTGTCATTATCTTTTGCTGTCCAGAAAATTTTTGAACCCCAATGTATCCAAGAATTACTCCGCTAAGTAAACCAACACCAACAATGGTTTCAATTAATGACATACCTTTTTGAACCAATCTCAAATTAACTCCAAATAAATCAATTACAAATTTCTGAACCGCTTACACTATACCATTGCGGATTTCCCCAAGTATCAGGAGGATTTCTACATTCTACTTTTAATGATCCTGTTCCAGGATATCCTCCCGACGAACTATTGTCGTAAATTTGTTTACTATCTCCAGGATTACCAGACTCAGATAGAGCTTTACACTCAATAGAGTTACCGGCCATATTCCAAATCATCAAACGCCCAAGACAACAACGACATTCCTGACTTGTTACTATATCTGGTTGACCAGTACAACTCGTTGTTACGGTTTGTGATCCACGTGAATTGACAATATTTGCACAATCACAGCTTCCATATGTAACTACAGGAGTACAACCAGCACCTCCACCTCCACCACAATTATTGTTAGCATCACATGGAACATTTGAAACTTGAGCATTTTGTCCTGGACATTGTGACCTTTGTTCTCTTTGCATTGTACTACAGTTACATGCACCAAATGTTACAACCGGTTCACAAGGACAATCTTTTTTTCCATGAATTAGACAAGTTGTATTGGTTCCACATCCATCATCGACTTGATAATCATCACAAGAATTGTAATCATTTCCACCACAAGAAATACCCCCTGAAGGTCTATCCCTGATGCATTTACACTTAAAGGCAGTAGATGACTCAACTATTTTCCAAGTGGAAACCGCTCCAGGCATTGGATTACATGGTAACGGCATGCAGTCCAAAACTTTACTATCAGGACTAATTCCAGTTGGTACTTCCCCTGGTGTGCTACAATAAGAATCTAGAAAATCTGTACGTTGAGTTCCATTTAAGGTAATCGAATCTTTTTTTAAATTTATCGTTTGAATCAAACCATCTATGTTTATTTTATTGCACTTTCCATTAACAATAACACCACCAATAGAATCACAGGCCAGTTTGTAAATTCTCGTCTTGAAAGGAGTATCTAAAAGTTCAGTATATTTACATTTACCAGTATTTTCCTCTATTTCACTCGCTGTCAGTTCACAGAAAGTACTTATTGATTCTTCCTGCCCATCTGTTTCAAAGCTAGTACATACTTCTTTTCCACTATTGTTTGCTTCATCTTCAATAGTTAAATCTAAAACCTTCACTGATTTTTTGATAGCTAAGGGAGCTGATTTCTTATCAATGTATTTTTCAAATGTTAAATCGAGTAAATACTCCCTGGGACCTGGAGCATCTGGGTCGGGGATTTTTTCGATTTTTGTCAAAGAAATTCTCGCCTCATCATTTTCCGAGAGTACTTTAGGGATGGAATCAAATCCTGGCAAAGATTGAAAGGAATTATCTCTTGCAACGGCACACTTCTCAACATCCGCAAGGATTTGATGAATTTCCTTAATAGTATCATCGATTATCTTTGCTTGGTTCAATTTTATATCTTGATTGACACGAGCTTTATTTCTATAGTTATTGTATAAAGCGGCACCATTTACAAGTGCCATTAATACAATAACTTGAAGTAAAGTACTTCCTTTATTGTTCATTTTTAATGTTCAAGCGAGTTTTGACCTTCATCCTCTTTTCTCATAAAAGAAGGAGTATCAAATTCATCTTCATCAAAATTAATAAATCCAAGTTTTTCTGCAATTGATTTTGCACGAGATGAATTTTGAACTGCTGGTTCAGAGCTTCTAGTATGTTCTTCTCGCATAGGTCTTCTAGAAGGAATTGAACTCTGTACCTCTTCTCTAGCAACACTTCCATATCTTTCAGCTGCATTTTGAATTGAGTTCATTAAATTAGAACTTTTAGAAGCTTTAATTTCTTCAAGCATTTCCTGAGATGTAGAAGGAACCTTATTGAAATCATCGCTAAAACTAGCGTTATCAAGCTCTAGATCAACCATAGGAGAACTTTGCACAGGTACTGACCTTTGAGGATTTATATTTTTTTCTTCAGCTTTTGTACGAATAACTTCTTGCGGTCTCATCGATCTCATATTTGCAACACTTACTCTCTCTTTTCCTCCAAGGCCAGTCGCAACAACTGTTACCTTTACTTCATCTTGCATATTCTCATCAATAACAGTACCAAAAATTATCTCAGCATCCTCATCAGCGGCCTCCATAATCAGTGTAGTGGCCTCATTCGCTTCATGCATAGTTAAAGATGAGCTACCTGTAATATTAATTATAATTCCTGTGGCCCCATCAATTGTTATATCTTCTAAAAGAGGAGAGCTAATGGCTTCTGTAGCGGCCTTGATTGCTCTATCTTGACCTGAGCATACGCCTGTCCCCATGAGAGATAGACCTTTACCGGCCATTACTGTACAGACATCTGCAAAGTCAGCATTGATATGACCAGTGTTATTTATTAAATCTGAAATTCCCCTTACAGCATTTAATAAGACCTCATCGGCCGTTTTAAAAGTATCAATGAGAGACAGACTCTCACCAGCAATTTGCAACAATCTTTGGTTTGGAATAGTAATTAAAGAATCAACGTTTTCTTCTAGTGTGATAATTCCATCATCAGCAACTCTTCTTCTTTTTTTACCTTCAAACTGAAATGGTCTTGTCACAACTCCAACTGTAAGGGCACCCATTTCTTTTGCCAGTTTGGCAACAACTGGAGCGGCCCCAGTTCCAGTTCCACCGCCCATACCAGCAGTGATAAATACCATATCTGAACCTTCTAATACTTCAGAAAGTTTTTCATATTCATCTAAAGCTGATTTTCTGCCGATTTCAGGATTTGCTCCAGCACCTAGACCTTTGGTAATTTCAGCGCCAAGTTGAATTTTTGTAGGGGCCAGATTGGCGTTTAATGCTTGAGCATCAGTATTAGCAACAATGTACTCAACACCTGTTAGACCGGCCCGAATCATTGTATTAACAGCGTTGCATCCGCCTCCACCAATACCTATCACTCTAATTTTAGCACCTAGATCAATTCTTTTTTCTTCATTAGAAATTTCAAACATATATCCCCCTTAAAATTATTCCTTCAACATTAGGGTTAAAATATTTCTCTAAAGACATTTTTCAGAGAGTCACTCAACTTCCCTATCAAATCACCCTGCTTGGAATAGTGTCGCTCTTTTTCTTCAACATGTCGATTGCTTTTGTCTGACTCAATTAAAAGACCAAGAACAGTTGAAAATTTTGGATTTTGCATAACATTTGTCATCCCTCCAAATGGCCTTGGATATCCAATTTTTGTTGGCCTTTCTATGATATATTCTGCAAGTTCGGGAAGACCTTTAATAAGGGCCCCACCACCAGTCAGTACATACCCACCAGTTATTTCTTGCTGCTCACTTCTTTCAGAGACGATATCTTTGATAATATTAAAGAGCTCATCTGCTCTAGCTCCTAAAACCTCAGCGACTAGGCTAAGTCGAATTTCTCTTGGTCGTGTTCCCGACAATCCTTGTACAGTAATATGTGCTGATTGATTTAATTTTTCAGCAAGTACTGATCCGTGATTAATTTTTATTCTTTCGGCCTCAGTATGTGGAACTTTTAAGGCGACTGCCAAATCGTTTGTAAAATGGTTTCCCCCAACTGGTATAATTTGAGAATGAATTAAACTCCCATCTTTCCAAATAGCAATATCAGTTGTTCCTCCTCCGATATCAACAAGAACAACACCCATTTCTTTTTCTTCAGCAGTAAGTACTGCTTCAGAAGAAGCTAGTGGCTGAAGTGTTATCGCCTCAGCGTGAATACCAGTTTCTTCAACACATTTTACTAAATTTTGAATTAGTGAAATTGCACCAGTAACAATATGTACGTGCGCTTCAAGTCTCACTCCACACATGCCGATAGGATTATTAATTCCTCTCGTGTTATCTACTCGATATTCCTGTGGTATAACATGAAGAATTTCACGGTCTGAAGGGATGACAACTGCTTTGGCCGCCTCAAGAACTCGATCAATATCCTCTTGTGTAATCTCTGTGCCTTTAACAGCTACAACTCCAGAACTATTGAAGCTATAGATATGGTTTCCTGCTATTCCAATCCTCGCTTCAAGAATATTTACACCGGCCATTAATTTAGCTTCTTCAATAGAACATCTTATGGAACTTATGGTTTTATCAATATTGACGACGGAACCTTTTTTAAGTCCGTGACTTGGATGAGTTCCAATACCGATAATTTCAAGTTCTTGATTAGTGTTTTTGGCGCCTACGATTGTACAAACCTTAGTTGTACCAACGTCAAGGCCAACAATGACTTTCTTTTCGTTCATACGAGACATCCTCTTCTCAATACATTTGCAGACTCATTCCACAAGTAGGAATAAACTTCCTACTCTTTAATGCTAAAGGGACTCGTTGAACTTTACAACTACTTTCTTAGAGTTTGTAAGATTTATAATTGCTGGAACTTTATTCTTTTGTTCCATGTAAGTAACTATTTTATCAAGCTTTTTAAACTTATGTCTCCAATCACCCTGCCCAAGAAAGACACTTGAGGGGTTTCCATTAATTGATAAAATCACTGTTAGATCTTTCTTATCGGAGATAATCATTTCTGATAATTTTTGTCTGAATCTAGGAGACATATCTGAGAAAAGATCTGTGACTTGCTTTTGAGTTTCTTCTCCAAAATCACCTACAGGTAATGCTAAAGAGGGTAAATCATGTTTTATTTTATGTTCGGATCGCAATAAGACTTCATAAGTTGGATCAAAAAGTTCACCACTATCGACAAGAATCGCTTCATATGAATCCAGTCCACCATCCTTATAGATTTGTACTTTCATAAGTGGACTTGGACACTCAAGATTAAAGAACAATTCTTTTTTAACTGGATTAAAATTGATTTCATATTGTGAGAGAAAATGCTTTTCCACCAAATTGTCGTCTATTATTTTCTTTTTTACATCTAAAAGGGAACGATTATTTTCAAATTCTTTCACCAATTGTAGAGTAAGTGCTCCAGCAACCTTAGAAGGACATTGCCCGAAAGATGTTCTATATTTTAATTTTTCTTTGGGTTCGTTTGCTTGTAGTTGTATTAAACATAAAAATATCAGTAGGTATTTCATAGGCCTCTCGTTGTTACATATTTATTTTAATTGAAATTTCAATTTTTTAAAATATCTTTTGAATGTCAGACAAGAGAGCTCGGTTTAAAAAGATAATTAAAATTTAACTTCTGTTTCGAAAACTATTCCATAGTGCAATTGTAGAGTTTTTTGAATAAGTTTAATGAATTCGACCATTTCTTCGTAATTAGCACCGCCAAGATTTTCAATAAAGTTTGCATGTTTATTTGAAATCCTGAGGTTTTTATAGGTCCAGCCCTTTAATCCAAGTAGGTCAATACACTCTCCGGCCAAAAATTTCATTTTTTTTGATTGATAATTTTTAAAAACACATCCACAGGTTTTCTGGTTCATTGGTTGTGTTTGGTTTCTTTTTTGAAGATAGTTTTTAATAATTTTATTTACTTCTTTATCTATTCCTTGATTTCTGAGCCAAACTTTAGTGATAATATCACCAGTTTTAAGGAAATGATTTTTTCTATAGCTAAATGAATCTTGATTCATTTTAATTTCACTAACAATTCCATTACAATGAACAATTCTAACTTTTTCAACTAATGTGCCAATTTCACCTAGCCCTGTTCCTGCATTCATGAAGACTGCACCACCAAGACTTGCTGGTATTCCGGTAAATACATCCCAACCTTTCAAATTAAAAGTTGAAGCATGTTTAGTAAGTCCAGCAAGAGATACTGAGGCCGGCAATTCATATAGTTCGTGTATAGAGTCAAGATAAGTTTTATCAAATTCAAAATCAAGTTTTATATAGGGATAAGGAGATCGACTTTTAAGTAATTGATTTGCACCCCAACCTAAGACATTATATTTCTGTTTTATTGGATAAAATTCTTTCAGCAAATGAATAAGTGCCAACTCCGTGTTTACTAAAATAAGATCTCCCCTTGCTTCAAGTTTCATTGTAGAATGCCCTGAGAGATCACAATCTAATTTTACCGATATGTCTGAAATCTTATTTAATATTTTTAATAGTTGATTATTCATTAAGTTTAGTCACAATTTCTGAAGTTTTTCTGCTGATTGGGCCTGCACCTAAAACAATGAGCGTTGCATTTTCTTCTTTGTTATCTAGAATATATTTTCTAATATTTGAATATCCCTGCAGCTCTTCTGCCAAATTCGGATGAAGTCCATTTATATCTTTTACAAGGCGACCACTTAAAATGCCCTCAATCGGTGCTTCACTAGCAGGATAGATTGGCAAAATACCGACTTTATCAACGTAATTAAAACTATGGAGAAATTCGTTCCAACAGGATTTAGTCCTTGAAAAACGGTGTGGCTCAAATATGGCCATGATCTTTTGGTTCTTTCTGGTGTCTTTTAATGTTTTTAAAGTTTTGAGAATCTCAGTTGGATGATGAGCATAATCATCAATGACTTCAAAATTTTTATACTTATAAACAGTTTGCATACGTCTACCAACGCCTTCAAATTTACTAAGGCCTAGTGAAATCGTTTTGAAATCGATATTCATTGAATGTGCCAACGCCAAGGCACCCAATGCATTTAAAACGTTATGCTCACCTGGTAGATTAATTTTAAAATCGCACTGATACTCATTTTGATAAAAAAGCTTAAAAGCGCAAGAATCTTTGGTTTGAACAACTTCTTTTGCAATATAATCTGAATCAGTATTTATACCAAATGTAATGGTTGGTTTTATAATTTCACTACGCATATTTATGAGTTCTGGATCATGTGCATTTATTGCACAAACACCATAAAAAGGAACTTTATTTGCAAATTTCAAAAAAGACTCGTGCAAATTTTCAACGCTACCATAGTGATCTAAGTGATCTTTATCAATATTTGTGATCACGGACATAATCGGATTTAATAGTAAAAAGGATCCATCTGATTCGTCGGCCTCTGCAACAAGGTAGTCACCTTTTCCAACATTAGCATGGCCTTTTAGATTTTTAACAATACCACCTATAATATATGTAGGATCTTTATTTGCTTCTTTAAGAATTGTAGCAAGCATACTTGTCGTTGTTGTTTTTCCATGAGTTCCAGCTATGGCAATACCGTATTTAAGTCTCATAAGCTCTGCGAGCATTTCAGCACGTCTCATGATAGGAATTTTAAGATTTCGAGCTTTATTAATTTCTGGGTTTGTATTATCAATTGCAGAACTGTAGACCACCACTGTTTGATCTTGAATGTTTTTTTCGTCATGTCCTATAAAAATTGTTGCACCTAAGCTTTGGAGTTTATTCGTATTCGCCGAATCAGAAATATCAGAACCCGTCACTTTATACCCTAAGTTTACAAGAACTTCTGCAATTCCGCTCATGCCGATTCCGCCAATTCCTATAAAATGAATACTGATGTCTTTTCTCGTATCTATCACAATGAACCAACCTTTCAATTATTGGTCTTATTTACCAAGAATTGAACCGATTTGTACTATGCGCCGCATTGTTTTTCTGTAAAATTTATGTAAGAAATTACTCAAATGACATTATGCTCTTTAAAGAACTCTTCATACTTTTTATCTTCAACTAAAATATGTTCCATAAACCAGCTAACGAGATAAGACTCCATTTTTTCGATATCTACTGCTTTTTTTGAAATCACTTCTTCATAGAAATTATTAATATATTCGCTAAATTTTTTGTGAGCATTTGAGTGTTCAAATGTTTCAGGATATCCATTTACATGAAATAATTTTTCTTCATGAGCAAAATGAGACTTTATGTATTTTCTTAACTCAGTTAATATCTCTAGAACACTTTCTTCGTGATATTTCTTTTTTTTCAATGCTGATAGTTTATTTATATAATTAATAATTTTTTTATGTTGATTATCTATACTTTTAATTCCAACACTGAACTTTTCATTCCATTTAAAACTCATCTATGCCGCCTTTTTTTTGATCAAATCAAAAATTCTGCTCGGAATATCTTCTAAAGATTCGATATAATTTGCTGCTTCAAGTTCAATTGCGGCCCTTGGCATCCCAAAGACAACTGACGATTCTTCGTCTTGAGCAATGGTAAAACAGCCTTTCTTTTTGAGACTGAGTAGTCCAGATGCACCATCTCTGCCCATGCCGGTTAAAATAATTGCATATACCTTTGTATCCTGGTGAATGCATTCACTTAAAGAATTGAAAAAATAGTCAACAGAAGGTCTGTGCCGATTAACTGGCGGATCATCTGTAATTTGAACTTTATATCTGCCATTAATACATTTCATTTTTAGTTGTTTCCCTCCAGGTGCAATGTAGACAGTATTAGGTAATATTTCTTGATTATCTGAGGCCTCCACAACACTAAATTCATAAAGATCATTTAATCTGTCTGCAAACTTTTTTGAAAATAAACCTGGAATGTGTTGAACTATCACAACCGGAGGAATATGATTTGGAAATTGTGTTAAAAGGTCTTTTATAGCAACAACGCCACCGGTAGAGGCGCCAATGACAATTAAATCATTCTCATTATGAAATGATGTTCTGCTTTTATTTCTTGTTATTTTCTTTTTTATTTTAAGAATTTCTCTAAATTTGGGAGCATTTTTCAGGCAACTTATTAAATGAGGTGCCATATTTTTCATATTTTTAAACGCTGGTTTTTCAAGATATTCAAATGCACCTAGTTCCAGTGCTCTTAAACAAAAATTAAAATCATCTTTATTATATGAACTGACGACAACAACCCCCATATCGTGTTGAATTTGTGGAAGAATTTTTTCTAGAAATTCAATCCCATCAATATCAGGCATTTTCATATCAAGTGTTAAAACGTCTGGTTTTAATTGCTCAATGAGTTCACTTGCATGTTTTGCATTATCAGCAAGTCCAACTACTTTCATGTCTGAATTCTCTTCTATCACTTTTTTTAAAATTTTTTGCATTGACTTTGAGTCATCAACTATCAATACCGTTTTATTATTGATACTTCTCAATGTCTTATGTTTTGATTCATTTGAAGATGAATTCTTTATTTTAACTCTAGATCTCATTCTGTAGATAGATTTTCCTAAATATTCAAGATGAGGGATATCCATCTTTAATCCTTCAGATAATCCAAGAATTAAAACACCCTGATCATTTAGACAATGTGAAACGTTTTGAACGACCTTTTTTACGGTTTGAGTATCAAAGTAAATGAGGACATTTCTTAAAAAAATAATGTCAAATTTCATTTTGGGGAAGGTTGAATTGTCTATAAGGTTCACTTCCATAAACTTCGTGTTTTTTTGAATTTGATCAACAAATTTATAGTGTCCTGAGTTTACCCCTGAACCTTTTAATAAATAATTTTTTAAGTTATAAACATCAAGTTCTTTGTCAATCTTAATATGTGAATAAACCCCTCGTTTAGCTATATTAAGGACACTGTAATCAATATCTGAACCAAGTACGTATATATTTGGTTTATTACTTTTCTTTGAAAAATACTCATTTAGAACGACTGAAATTGTATATACTTCTTCTCCTGTTGAAGATGCTGCACACCAAGCATAAATATCTTTTTTCTCTTCAATTTCTGGTAAAAACTCATTATCGAGATATTTAAAATGATCAATTTCTCTAAAAAAATGAGTCTTGTTTGTAGTTAAATAGGGAATAAATTCTTCAATTATTTCTACTGCCTTGTTTTGTTTAAGCAGAGAAATCAATTCCGACCATGTTTTGATTTGGTGTTTTGAAAGAAATCGGTATAACCTTGTTTCAAAAAAAACTTCACGGTTATCAGAGATGACAATACCTGTTTTATTTAAAAGATATTTCTTTAGATAATCAAATTCGTCTCTTGTGAGTCTATCAAAATCTTTCATTTTTATTATGTGCCTGTAGCATTACTTAACATCATGCTCTGTATAATTTTGATATCTAGTGCCTTTGAAAGATCTATTAAAAATCTTAATTCACCTGAATTATCAGTTTTAATAATTCCAGTTATAAATTCATTATTTTTATCATTTGTTGAGACTTCCTCTATATCCTTATCTTCTATACTGCAAACACAAAGAACTTCTTCAACTAATACACCTATCTCAATTCCACCAATTGAAACGATTACAATACAAGTCATTTTAGGAACAACCTCAATATCTTTATAGTTAAGTCTATGCCCAAGATCAATTACTGAAAGGATTCTACCTCGTAAATTAATTAGACCTTTAAAATACTTTGGAGTTAAAGGTACAGTAGATATTTCAAATCTAGGGACAACTTCTCGTACATCCTTGAGAGGGATGCAGTATTTTTTATCCAGAATAGAAACTTCCAGGTATTTTTTAATTTTGAGTTGTTTTAAATTATTTTCTTGTTCGTTCATTTAAGCACCCAGTTTATAATTTTCAATTATTTCTCTCGTTTCTAAAACAAGCGCCACATTACCATCTCCAAGGATTGTACCACCAACAATTCCATTTATACTTTCAACGTTGGGAAGTAATTTTTTTAAGACAATCCTTTCTTGAGATATAAGGTCATCAAACAAAAGGATATATTCTTTATTTTCAAATGGAACCACTGCCCCAAGACATCGCTGCTCACCATTGTACGTGCCAAGTTTAAATTTCTCTCTCAAAGAAATCACAGGCATTACTGTATTTTTATACTTTATAACTTGTTTTGATTTATTTGTTTCTTGTATTTCTGAAATTCTAACTTCACCAGTTTCTCTAAAATCAGAATTTGGCATGATAAATTGTTTGTCAGAGACTTTAAGTATAATCCCCTGAAACATTGCAAGAGCTAACGGAAGCTTAACAGAGAAAGTCGTTCCCTTTCCTTTTTCAGAGCGTATCTCGCAAGAACCCTTAAGTGTATGAAACATTTGCTTCACAACATCCATTCCAACACCTCGTCCCGAAACGTCTGTTGCAACTTCTTTCGTTGAAAATCCATTTGTGAAGATAAGATTAAATATCTGTCCTTCATTTAACTCATCATTTTTACTTATAATTCCTTTGCTAATGGCCTTTTGATAAATGGCCTCTTTATCTAATCCTTTACCATCATCAGTAATTTCAATGAAAAAAAATCCACCTTGTCTAAAAGCTTTAAGTTTTACTAAACCTTCTTCTGGTTTACCTATTGACAGACGATCTTTATTTTCTTCAAGGCCATGATCGATTGCATTTCTTATCATATGAGTTAATGGATTTATCAATGAATCAACAATCGTCTTGTCTAATTCATTATTTTCACCCTCTTTCACAAAATTTATTTTTTTTGATAAATTCTTTGATGTTTCTCTCGCAACCCTTTCAAGTCTTCGAAACGTTGTTTGTAAATTTATCATTCTTAATGACATCGAATTTTGTTGTAGCTCGTATGTTATTTTTTCTAGATTATGAACCACTGAAAATATTTCTTCTTTATTTTTTTCTACATCTCCCTTTAGAAGATAACTCATCTTTTTTTGCCAAATTATCTGTTCTCCCAGCGAATCAAGTAAATTATCAATTTTATCCATTCCTACTTTTATTGAATTATCTACATCTTTTTGACTGTCATTTGACTTCTGTACATCTTTCAACGATTCTTTTTCTTGAATTTTTTGTGTTTTCTTCTCTTCTTCTTTCTGAGAGCTCTCTCCTTGCATTTCTTTAATAAGTCTTAGTGCGTCTTCATCACTCATCTCAGTTTTATCAAATCTATTGTCTTCTTTTTTAGGCTGAGGTAGAACTTCTTTTACAATATGTAACTCATTATTATCTGAAAATTGTTGCAACCTGGCCAACGCTTCTTCGTAGACAGATGAATCATCTTTTCCTGATTTTAATGTCTTTATTCCTTTTGCAATTATATCATTACAAAAAAGGAGGGTATCTACGGCCTGCTCATTGGGTTGAATTTCTTTATTTTTTATGGCGATTATAAAGTCTTCGGCCTTATGTGAAAAGTTGGCCAAGTTGTCAAAACTTACAGCAAAGCTAGATCCTTTTAAACTATGAAATAGTCTAAGAATATGTTCCATATTTTCAGTATCATTAGGATTTTTTTCAAAGCCAATAAAGCATTCCTCTGCCTGCTCCACCATATCTCCTGCCTCGGCCAGGAAGTCGTTTCTTATCTCGTTTAGAAAATCATCATCAGAATCGATCATAGAATTTCCCAGGTCTAGAGTTTATTCCATTCGTCTTCATTTGATACAATGTCACTTCCAGCAACTTGAGCTGAGTGGTTGTGATCATATTCAATTTTATTTTTAAATTCTAAAACACTATTTGGAGAACTTATCGAATCATTATCAGTCAATGTCTTATTTAATCCATTTAAATCTTCACCTTGAACTAAATCAGTTAATTTTTGAACAACAGCGCCTAATTGCTGAGCCTGTTTAGAAAGTTCTTGTCCTGATAAAGATGACTTATCCGATAAAGACACATTTTGTTGTGTTGCAAGATCTAACTCGCTTACGGCCTCGTTTACTTGTTCTATACCATCAGCTTGATCCTTAGACGAAACAAGTATTTGATCAGCATTTTTATTGATTTTTTCAAGTCCATTAATAACTTCCTCAATTGATTTCTTTACATCTATTAAGATTTCATTACCATGTAGAACTCTTTCTTTGTTTTCACTTGCAACTTTTTCAGCTGCTTTTGTGCTATCTTTGACAATTGAAGAAATTTCTTTCGCGGCCTTACCACTTAATAGGGCCAGATTACTTACTTCACTTGCAACGACGCTAAAACCTCTTCCATGCTCTCCGGCCCTTTCTGCCTCTACAGATGCATTGAAAGAGAGAATTTTAGTTTGAAAAACAATATCATCTATAATTTTTGTCTTTGATGAAATTTCATCAAATATTTTAATTAATCCCGATATTTCTTCATTACTTTTTATAATGCTATTCATTGACCCCGTTAATTCATTCATCTTTTGTCCGACTATATTTGAAATTTTTGAGGCCTCGTCAGAAATTTCCTTAGATTTTTCTGCTTCACTCACATTGTTTCTGACCATTGATGAAATTTCTTCAATAGAGGACGCTGTTTCTTGAATAGCACTAGAATTTTCAGTGGATAATTCAGCTAATCTCATACTATTTTCAGCAAGACCTTTAGACTCTCTTGAGACAACATTATAACTCTTTTTCAAATCTGAAATCAGATGAGTAAGTAAATTATTAAGTTTTTTAATCGTGAAAAAACATACAAGTGTAATCGCAACGAATCCTAAAATACTTAAAACAGTCATCCAAATAAGTGATTGTCTTTTTTCTGAAATAGTTTCTTGAATTATTTTTTCATTAATATATTCCAATTCTGTATCAACAAGAACTTTTAAATCATTTACTGCCGACGAAATAACAGTAAAAAATTTAACCACATCGACATTAAAATTTCCCTTTTCTGCTCGTTCTAATGCTAAATTGTATTTTTCATTTATAGTAATAAAATTTGCTTGTTCATAGAGTCCATTTACAATTCTTTGATTTGCTTTGGATAGATTTACAATTGGAGACTTAAGGTTGGAGTTGACACCCACGTATAAATTTATAAGAGTATTTTTCTTTTTCTCATCTATTGCAGTATTTTTTGAAAATACACCAGATAAATTTGCTCTTAATTTTCCTAAATTTTCTTTTCCTTCTTCTAAAATTCTTAAACTAAGCATACTATCAGTAAAGCCTAAATTTTTTGACAATTTTCCTATATAAGTATAATGAGAAAGTAATTTAAATATTAGTCCCGAATAATTTTTTAAATGTGTTTGTATCTCGTTTTTCCCATCTACCCATTGTCTGTAACTTGCTAATTTACTTAATTCGCTTAGATAATCTTTTAGTTGTTTATCATCACTGATGTTATCTAGACTCGATAATTTGTCTTTAAATTCAGAAATTAATGAGTCGACATGTTGTCTATGACTTATTAATTTTGTTTGATTATCTGTACCATTTATGAACGCAGCTGATAAACCTCTTTCAACTTGAAGGCCATCTACAACATCTGAAATGTTTTTTACTATAATGATATGTCCATCAATTTTGTGATACTCGTAATAGCTACTATTTATATTTGATAAATTGTGTCCAAGTAAAAATAAACACACAAGTAGTGGTATTCCTACTAATAGAGAGATCTGTACTTTTAATGATAATTGATTCTTTTTCATAATATAACCTTCTTCTATCTAAGAAATTTTTCTATTTTTTACTTCCATTAGGCCTATGAGAGCTCTAAAATATTCAATTCTTTTGCTATCTGAGACAAGCGCAGTGCCTGAAGGAGATTTAAAATTTAACATCTTCGCAATTGATTCTAATAAAATCATTTCAAGTCTTCTTCTTACAAGTTTGAATTTAGCATTTTTCACACGTCCAAGTACTAAATCCTCTTCAAACGGTTTTTCAATAACATCGAAAGCGCCTTTTCTCATCATCAGTTGACTCATCTTTTTATCTGCAAATCCTGTAATAAATAAGAGTTCGACATCTATTTTTTTTTCTAAGACAAAATCAAATAACTCAATTCCACTTACATTAGGCATATTGATGTCTGTCAAGATAATGTCTACCTTATTATTTTTTAGAATTTCAATTGCTATATCTCCATCACTTGCTTCAAATATGTTTTCAAATTCTTTTGAAAGAATATCATTTAAAATACTTCTTAGACTTTCTTCATCATCTACAATAAGGAGATTAAGACCTTCATTAATAATATAAATATCCCCGTTTTAAATTGTTAAATTATGAATGCTTATCGGTTTATTTTTGATAAATATAGAATTATCTACAATATTTTTTTAAGTAGAATTTTATACCTGAACAAAACTTTTTACTTTCTTAAGTTTTTCTTATCCTAACGATAGCTACTTATGAATATCGCAATTATTTAATAAGAAGAAAGTCAAAATTTAGAAATTTCTTTTTAAAGAACTATTATAACTTGAAAGTACAAGTCCTATACCGAAAAAGTTGGAAATTAACGAAGATCCACCATAACTAATAAATGGTAAATTCAACCCCTTAGTAGGCAAAAGACCAAGGACTACGGCCATATTGAGAAATGCTTGAAAAATGATTAAAAACAAAGTTGAGCTCATTACTAGCCCAAATAGTTTTTCCTGGACATCAAAGGATAATTTTAACCCAACATATAATAGTACTAGAAACATTAGACTTAAAATTAAAATGCCAACAAAACCAAATTCCTCACCAATCACGCTAAAAATAAAATCATTATGAGATTCAGGAAGATAAAAGAGTTTTTCATTACTATTACCTAGGCCCTGTCCAAAAATACTTCCGTGTGCAAACGCAAGGTAAGATTGGATAATCTGAAAACCAGAAGACTGAGCATCGGCCCAGGGATCAAGATAAGTTAAAAGTCTTTTTACTCTGTAGGTTTTTGTAAATAACAAAATAGTTATTAATATAGAATTGACTGATAGAAGTATAAAAAAAAGTTTCCTTGGGAAATTAGATATAAAACAAATTAAACCAACCATACAAATGCATATAAAAAAAGACCCGTAGTCAGGTTGAATTAATAGCAACGATGTCGACAATAATATATATATTCCCTTTTTAATCTTTTCTTTAGAGTTGAATTGTTCAAATCTACCAAAAAAATCAACACAAAATAGTAAAAGAACAAATTTGAATATCTCACTTGGTTGAAAATTAAACAAGCCTACATTTATCCATCTGGTAGCACCTTTTACCTCGATTCCAATATGGGGTAGTAAGGTAAATAGAACCATTAGTGCGCAACACAATAAGAAAGCAGAAGAATATTTTAACCAGAAAGTAATTTTTGTTTTTGATACAAAAAAAGCAATCACAACTCCAGTTGCAACAAATAATAATTGCTTATTAATAAAATAAAGAGAATTGTCGAAGCTATCTTTTGCAAAAATATAACTTGAAGAATAGACCATGATTAAACCAAAAATAGTCAGCATGGCCAGTACAACATAGAATATTTTAATATTTAAATTTTTTGTAGAACTTCCATATTCCACATTGATACTCCTAAAGTTGGTAAACTAACTTTTTAAAGTAATTTCCCCTCTCTTCATAATCCCTAAAAAAGTCAGTGGCCGGATTTCCGGGAGAGAGTACTATTGTATCACCTGTTCTAGATTTTTGATAAGCAAATAAGACTGATTCTTCAAAAGAACCCACAATGAATGTAGCAGGATGATCCCCCACGGCCCGGTTGAATCTTTCCTTAGACTCTCCAACCAGTACAAGAACACGAGAACCTGCAATTATTTCATCAGCATATTCTTCATAGTCGATTTCTTCATCATCCTTACCTCCTGCAATTAAAATCACAGGTGACTTAAAGGCCTCGAGAGAGTGACATAAAGAAGGCATGTCTTCAGATTTTGAGTCATTGTAGAAAGACACTCCATTTTTTTCCATTAAAAATTCAAGCCGGTGTGGAATACCTGGAAACTTCTCTATACATAACTGAATAGATTCATCAGAAACATCCAATGCCTTACAAGCAGTAATTGCAGCGAGTAAGTTTTCTCTGTTTTCCTGTCCAACGATTCTCATCCGGTTTACTTTAAATTCAGAATGATAATTTATATTTGAGTGAATTCGTCTATCGTGAAAATGAGTTCCTTGAATTTCATTCATGACACCCATTTTCATAAAAGAACGTCTTGAATACCAGTAGGTTTGGCAATTTGCATTTCTTAGAAATGTATTATTGGCCAAGGAGTCAAAATTAATGACAAGTGTTTCTTCTGGCGTAAGCGCTTTAGTAATACTCAATTTAGTTTCAATAAACTCGCCGGTAGATTTAAATTGCTTGCTTGGATGTTTATCAGTGATATTTGTAAAGACAACCATTTTTGGGCGGAAGTTTCGAAGAGATTTCATATTCACAGCAGAAACTTCAACAATTACGTAGTCTACATCTTCTTTATTTGGCATTGTTGAATATTCAATAAAAGGAGATTCGGGAGTTCCTCCAACAAAACAATTTTTCCCTTCCATTTTAAGAGTGTATCCTATCATATGTGCCACAGTGGTTCTTCCATAACTTCCACAAATAGCAATCACAGGCTTAGTGCACAATAAATTTCCTAATTCAAATTCACTATAAACTTCACGTTCATTTTGTCTGGCCAATTGCAATTGAGGAAGATCTGGATCAACGGCCTGTGAGTAAACGACAACGTCTGCTTCTAAAAAATCTTCCTCACGGTGTTCCCCAAAAGTCATAAGAAGTGCAGGTTTAATTTTCTTTAACTTTTTAACTGCTTTATTTAAATCAAAAATGGGTTTTATATCTGTCACACGAATTTCGCATTCGAGCTTATTAAAGAAATTAATAAGGGCAAAACCAGTTTTGCCAATGCCTACAACGAGAATTTTTTTACCTCTAAATCTTTCCATCAATCTCTCCAACAATATCTTCTAACTTTTAACGCATCTTCAAAGTAGCAATTGCAAATATGGCCAAAAATATACTTATGATCCAAAATCTTACTATAACTTTCGGTTCGGGCCATCCGAGTAATTCAAAATGGTGATGTATCGGGGCCATTTTGAATATTCTCTTTTTCCTTAACTTATATGAACCTACTTGTAATATGACCGATAAAGTCTCTATTACGAAAATTCCTCCAATTATGAAAAAGAGGAATTCATTTTTTGTACACACGGCCATTATGCCTAATACGCCACCGAGGGATAGGGAACCCACATCCCCCATGAATATTTGCGCTGGATACGAGTTGTACCACAAAAAACCTACTCCGGCACCAATTAAGGCCGCTGCAAAAATAGTTAACTCACCGACATTTTCGACATAGGGTATTAAAAGATACTCAGAAAGTTCTTTATGCCCAGCAACATATGCCATTAACCCAAGAGTGGCCGCACTGGTAATGATTGGTCCAATGGCCAGGCCATCAAGTCCATCGGTTAAATTGACAGCATTACTTGAACCAACAACGACAAGGGAAATAAAAATTATATAAAAATATCCTAAATCAATAACAGGTCCTTTCACAAAGGGTAGATACAGATTTGTATCAATGATTTCTTTTTGAATAAGAAAATAACCAACTAGTAAGGCAGTGCAAAACTGCCATGCAAGTTTTCCTTTAGCTGAAACCCCTTTAGTATTTTTTTTAAGTACTTTCGTATAATCATCTATGAAGCCTAAGACAAAGTATGAAAACAGTACAAATAAAGTAGCTAAAAAAGGAGCTGATAAGAAATTTCCACATAAGAATATACTGATAAAAACAGTACCTATAATGAACACTCCACCCATAGTTGGTGTTCCGGCCTTTTTAAAATGAGACTCAGGCCCTTCATTTCTGATGATTTGCCCAAATTGTTTGCGTTGCATATACCGAATAAAAAATTTTCCCCATAAAATTGATACTGTCGTGGCCACTAAAAAAGACATGACTGATCTAAAGGTAATGTAGCGAAAGATGTTGAATACAGTGTAGTTATCAGAAAGTTGGTAAAGATAGTGATAAAACATATAGTTAATCCTTAAAAAAGATAACCCTAAGTTATATCTATTATTGACTCAAGTTGTAAAGAGCGGCTTGCTTTAAGAAAAACATGATCTTTTCCGATGAGAAGATTGCTTAGATTTTGTTCAAGTTCCTCTTTACTTTCATACACAATGCACAAATTATCTTTATACCCATCCATTAAATACTTTGAGTATCTCCCTACGAAAATAGGATTTAACACTCCTAAGGATTTTACAAACGCACCAATTTCTTTGTGTAATTCAGGTGCCAAATCTCCAAGTTCATTCATATCTCCTATTATATAGAGGGCCTTATCTTCTGAGATGGATTTTTGAATTAAATATTCTTTAAAACCTCTCAGGGAAGCTCGCATCGAAGATGGGTTTGCATTGTAGGCATCACTAAAAAAGATAATGCCCTTTTTTTCTTGAAAGACACTTCTGCCTAAAGTTGGTTTAAAAGTTGAAATGAGCTTTTGTAGTTTATTTTTTTCTTTAGGAAATAGACTGTGAACAAGCAAGTATGACTGCGCAAGATTTAAAAAATTATGCCTCCCAACCAGATGGTCATTTTTAAGATCGACCACCTCCGCTCTTATTTGGAAAGCATAATTTGAATTTTTTTGAACTAAATAGTTTTCATCATTTTGAAATTTAATGAGTTTTTTCCCAGGGTATTTTTTTTCTAAAGAAATTAAAAGCGGATCTTCACAGTTAAGGACAAATTTACCATCACCATTTTTCATTATTGCATGAAAGAGTTCACTTTTTTCAATTAAAACATTTTCTTTTGTTTTAAAAAATTCCAAATGGGATTCTCCAATATTGGTAATTGTTCCATGATTTGGTACAGCTATATCACACAATACTTTAATTTCACCTGGATGGTTGGTGCCCATTTCTAAGATTACGTATTTGGTTTCATTTTGGATTCTGAACAAAGTAAAAGGAACACCTAAATGATTGTTTAAATTTCCTTGTGTCGCGATTACCTTTCCAGGAAATAATCCATTCATAAAATGAAAAAGCATCTCTTTGGTCGTTGTTTTTCCGTTCGATCCAGTTAGTGCGATGATTTCTCCTGACCATTTTTGTCTATGTAATGTGGCCAGGTCTTGGATATATTTTACCGAGTTTTTCACAATAATGAACTGGGTTGATGAGTGTGAAATTGAATATTTTTCAACTTGTTCAATAGCTTCATCTGACATTTGACATATAAATAGCGGACAATTTTGCTGAATAATTTCTTCAAGAAATTGTATTCCATCAAAATTATCTCCCTTAATCGCAATAAAGCACTGACCTCTTTTATATTTTCTAGAATCAGTACAGATTTCAAAGCTTTGTTTCAAACCGCGTTTATTGTAAAATTCGAGTATCTCTTCTTTTGCTTCAATGAATGTTTGATATTCTACCATTTTTTTCCCGTCAAATTTTCTATAATCTGAAAATCACTATAAAATTCTTTTTCTCCATTTTTATCCATGTATTCTTCATGTCCTTTCCCGGCCAAAAGAAAAATGTGACTATTCATTAATTCCACGCCTTTTTTTGTTGCTTCAACTCTAGAACATATTTTATATGTTTCTTTTCGGCCGGACAGTCCACTACTTGCATCATCTATAATTTGAAGTGGATCTTCTGTTCTTGGATTATCAGTTGTTAAGATAATAATATCTGAATATTTTTCAACTGCCTTGGCCATCAATGGTCTTTTTGATCTATCCCTATCTCCTCCGCAACCAAATAAAGTGATAAGTGGTTTGTCTGGATAAATATCTTTCAATGTTTTTGTAATATTTTCTAATGCATCAGGGGTATGAGCATAATCAACAACAATAACTCCCTTATTCGTTTCCAAAATATTAAATCTTCCCCTGGGTGGCCTTAAAAAAGATAGGTCCTGCCCATGAAAGCTCATTCCAGTTAATTCACTTACAACGGCCAATGCTAATTCAAGATTTGACTTATTGAAGCCTTTTGAAAAAATAAGTGGTAGATTATTACATTTATAAGCTTCAAGTATCTTGGCCTTTACAAATTGAACATTCTTTTCTGATAGTTTCTCTTCAAGATCTTTAGAATCCTCAGGTATAAAAAGTTTGCCGACTAATGATTTATAAATGTTTAATTTGGCACATAGGTATTTTTCCATATTTTCATGATAGTCTAAATGATCTTGAGTGAGATTTGTCCAAGCTGCCATTTCAATAGGGATATCAAGTAACCTATTTTGATCTAAAGAATGAGAACTCAATTCAATAGCACAATATGTGATTTCTTCGTCTTTTAAACGATAAAGGATTTTTCGCAAATCAAGATATGAGGGAGTAGTCGTTCCATGAAAATCAAGCAGTTTTTTTTCATTTAAAAATACTCCTACTGTACCAATGGTTATTGTCTTTATATTTTTGGAGTTTAGCAGTGAGGCAACTAAAGTTGTCACGGTTGTTTTTCCATTTGTCCCGGTAACACCAATAAATTTAGGATATTTTTTAACAGGATAAAAAAGATCACAAAGTTCTTTTAAAAGATTATCAAATTCATTTTGAATACAATACAATCTTTTATCATTAAGCTCTATTTTTTCTTTACCAATTATTAGTTTGGCTTTTGAATGTTCGACTCTATCTTTAAAGTTCTTAATATCTTTAATACTATTTCGGGTATGATAAAATACAATCTCTGTTGCTTTTGCATTTTGAAGATTGAGAGTTATATCAGTAAATACTTCATTACAATTTATAGAATATTTTTTTAAAATAGATTGAATTGAGTTATTCATATTTTGGTGGCCGATATAATATTTTAAGTTCAACGTCGGCCTGAATTTTTTCTCCGGGTTCAGGAAATTGTTCAGACACAACTCCAATTCCACGATGCTGCGCTTTTAGTCCCATTTTTTCAAGAATTTGTTGAACCGTTTTTTTATCCAATCCTTTTAAATTTGGAATTTGACTTTGTCCATATTTTTTACTTGCTGCATTTTTTACTTCAATTTTATCTATAACAAATTTAGTTTTCGTTTCAGATTGTTTAGCAAAATTGTGATATCGTTTATCATTATAAAGTATGTGCTGGGCAATTTCTTTAAACACTGGTGCGGCCAACTGGTTTCCATAATACTTCTCACCCTGAGGGCCATCAATATAGACATAAATAACAAATTTATTATCTACATTTACAGGATAACCAATAAATCCTGGAATATATCCAGTGTATCCACCTTGTCCATCAGGTCTTTGAGCAGTTGAAGTTTTACCTGCAATAGTAAAATGTTCAATTTTTGCATTTTTCCCAGTTCCATCTTCAACAGCTTCAATTAACATTTTTTCAAGTTCTATGGCCGTATTTTCTCTAAGAACTCTTAAAGGCTCACTAGGTTGTCTATTTTTTAGTAGCGTTGGTCTTACTAAGATTCCTCTATTTGCAATTGTTGCATAGACAGAGAGCATTTGTATTCCTGTTACAGCAATCCCCTGTCCAAAGCTGATATTACTTAGACTTAATGGGGATACATTCTCAGTTGTAGGTCCTATTCCTCTCGATTCACCTGGAATTTCTACCCCTGTTTTTTCTCCAATTCCAAATATATCTAATGTTTTTTTTAAACGAGGATATGTTAAGTCAAATGCGAGTTTCGTTGTTCCAACATTTGAACTATGTTTAATAATATCAGATACAGATAGCCATTCGTATTTCTTCACTGATTCTGCTTCACTAATAATATGATCTTCAACTTTGAGTCTTCCTCTTTCGCAATAGTAATTTGTATCAGGTTTGGCAATGTTTTGTTCCAAGGCCGAAGCGACAGTTAGAATTTTAAATATTGAACCTGGTTCAATTGGATCGGTTGCAAATGATAATTTTCTGTCTTTAGAATTTGATTTTTTTAAATTATTTGGATCAAATGTTGGATAATTTGCAAGGGCCAGTAATTCTCCAGATATGACATCGATGATACCAACTCCTCCCATCTTTGCTTGGCTTTCAAGTACCATTTTACGTAGATATTTTTCAGCAATTGCCTGTAGCTCAATATCTATAGATAAATGAATGTCTTTACTCTTGGCCTTTTTATTTTCTTCATTTTCAAATTTTACTGGCCTTCCTTTGGCATCTTTAAAATACTTTACAACCTTAGCTCCTCCTTTTAGATCTTCATCAAAAAGATATTCCACCCCTGCAAGTCCAGAGTTATCAACTCCAACAAAGCCTAATATTTGAGAGGCCATCTCATTATTCGGGTAGAATCGCTTTGGAACTTTTTCAATATAAATGCCTTCAATTTCTTTGATTTTTGCAACTTGTTCATCGCTCAGTTGTATTTTTCTCGCAATCCATGTGTATTTATTTCTTTTTAAAATCTTCATCTTAATTTGCTGAAAATCTAAGGAAGGAACTATTTCAGTCAAAGTTCTATACGAAGAAAGACCATTTTTGACGTTCTTTGGTATTGTGAAGATGCTGTAAGTTTTTATATTGATGGCCAGAGGTCTGCCATTTCGATCATAAATATCTCCACGATTTGAGTATACTTTGTAAGTACGAATTGTCTGTGATTCAAAAAAGGCCAACAATTTAGCGCGATTTACCACTTGAATATAAAAGGCCTTACTTAGTATAAGAACTAGAGCAAGACAAAAGAGAACAAAAACAATTGTTATACGTTTTTTACTAACCATCCACTCACTTAATTAAAATGATTTGCTCCTGTTTTGGTGTATTAAGATTATATTTATTTGCCATCAAGTGCAAATTCTTAACACTTAAAAGTCTCGCTTTTTTTGCTTTCAATTCTTTTTGAACTGAGTTTACGGCCAAAATCTTTTTATCAAGAGCGTTTAACTTGTATTCCATTTCTACATTAGTCATTCTAAAAAGAACAACAAGTACGCCAAGAATTGTAATAGTTAAAAAAATGGGGAGGCCTTGCGAACTGAAAATGATATTTTTCATTGACTCAATACATTTTTCAGAGAATGTTTGTTTTGTTTTCTTTCTTAACTTTGGCCTTTTCATAAACCCTCCTGGTTTTTAAAAAAATCATTTTTTTACAGCAATTCTAAGTTTTGCTGAACGTGAACGTGAATTTTCTTTAACTTCTTCTTCACTTGGTAGAATTGGTCTCTTGGTTAAAATATTCAAATCTTCTAGCTCTTTGAAAGAGTGCTTTACAATTCTATCTTCTAGCGAATGAAAGCTAATCACAAATATTTTACCATTTTTTTTAAGCAGTGGCACAAGACCGGGTAAAACATTTTTTAGAACCTCTAGTTCTCTATTGACCGCAATGCGTAATGCTTGAAAAGTTCTTGTAGCAGGAGAAATTCTACCGAAACGATTTTTCTTTGGGTAAGCATGAAAGCAAATGTTTTCTAATTCCTTAGTTGTATTTATCGGAGATTTGATTCTTGTTTCAACAATTGTTTTAGCAATTCTGCGAGAATAACGCTCCTCTCCATAATGGAAAATGAGATCTGCAAGCTCACCTTCTTCATACGTATTTATTATCTCTTTCGCTGATACTTGATCAGAAACTGATCTATTATTCATTCTCATATCTAATTCGGCATCATTTCGAAATGAAAAGCCTCTAGAATCTTTGTCAAAATGATGACTCGAAACACCAAGATCAAGTAAAATTCCATCTAATCCGTAGTTTTCTCTAAATAACTCATCTTCACCTACTAGCTCAGGAAAGTGGACAAAATTAGTATCTAATAAATGAATACGACTTTCATACTTTTTTTGCTGAATATTTTTTCTACCATTTTCTAATGCATCTGGATCCTGGTCTGTAGCGATGACTTTTGCGTTTGTAAATTTCTCTAGAATTGCAAAGCTATGACCTCCAGCTCCAAATGTGAGATCAGCAAACAGCACCTTGTCATTTGCTTTTGCATTTTCATCAAAATAATCAAGTATTTCATTCTTAAGAACCGAATAGTGCTGTGTATAAATCATTTTAATATTACTTTCATCGTTTCATTTAGTTTTACATTTTTTGTCATAATGACATTTTTATTAAATTTTTCATATTTCAGTTCATGATGTGAAAAATAAGAGATTAATTCTTTTATTAAAATACTGGCCTGTACTTGATTATACTTCATCGTAGTCACTACTTCTTCTACATTTACATTTTCTTCTTTCCAACAATCAAAATCAGTCACAAGTGCTAATGTTGAATAGGCCAATGCCGCCTCTTTTGCCAAAAAGGCCTCTGGTACGTTTGTCATCCCTATTACACTGGCCCCAAAAGATCTGTAAAGTTGTGATTCTGCTCTGGTTGAAAATTGTGGGCCTTCAATGCAAATATAACTTCCATTTTTTTGAATAGAAATTTTTTGTTTTACTGCAAGAGTATAAATAATATCTTTTAATTCATTTGAGATCGGATCAGCACAAGATACGTGTCCTACCACACCATCTTCAAAAAAAGTCCTTTTTCTAAGTCCTTTAGTCCAATCTATAAACTGATCAGGTAAAAAAAGTGTTTTGGGCGGGAGTTCTTCCTTGAGAGAACCCACTGCTGAGACAGATAAGAGAATTTCTACACCAAGTTTTTTAAGGACAAAAATATTGGCCCTATAGTTGACTTCACTTGGAGAAAATTCGTGATTTGCTCCATGTCTAGCAATAAAATATGCTCTATCACCTTCTTTTGTACCAACAGTGTAAACAGGAGTTGAAGGCCTACCATATGGGGTATCAAATTCAAGTTTTTCAAGAATTTCCACCCCTTCAATATTGTATAGTCCAGAGCCCCCGATAATAGCAAATCTAATTTTATCTTTCATGTTCCACTCCTCTATGGACTATAGAATCGTATAATGACATAATGCACTTTACAACAACAAATGACGAAGGAATGTCAAAATGAAAATGCTTATCTTTATATTACTGTTTTCTAGTAATCTCTTTGCACAAAATTATTTTGTAGAGCTTAAAGCAAAAGATTCTAATGAAAGAACAAAACTAGCAGAAATTATCCATATTGATCAAGTATTAGGAGATAGAGTTTATTCAGTAATGAATGAAAAACATCTCAAGTATATTCAAGAAAATTTTCCAAAACAAATCGTTCAATTTTATATGATAAAAGATGAGCACGTCCACGATGGCCTTAGTGTGCTGAGTGATGAAATAGAATTTCCAAAGGGAGATGAACCATATCATACATATGATGAGGTATTGGATGAGCTGAATACATTAAGTAAGAAATATTCCAATATTTCAGAACTTATTACAATTGGTCAATCTGTTGAAGGAAGAGAAATACCTGCACTTATCATTAAAAATAAATCGCTATGGCCAAAGGAAAGTTTGCCTCCTGGAACATTAATTGTTGGAACTCATCATGCGAGAGAACATCTTTCTACTGAAATTCCCCTATTAGCGATTAACTATCTTCTAAAAAATTATCAATCAGATGAAGAGATTAAAAATTTGATCGACAATCGTGAGATTATCTTCATTCCTATGCTTAATCCAGATGGAGTGATCCATGATATAAAAGGCAAAAAATATAAATACTGGAGAAAAAACAGACAAGAAAACCATAGTGGAGATCTGGGAGTTGATCTTAACAGAAATTATTCTTTTATGTGGGGAACTGGTGGTTCTTCAAGTAGAACTTGGTCAGATACATATATGGGGCCACATCCCTTTTCTGAACCAGAAACACAGGCCATAAGAAAAATTGTCGATGAAAAACCAAATCTTAGAGTACTTTTAAGTGTTCATACATTTGGTGAAATGATTCTGTATCCTTGGGGCCATAAAACAGAAGATGTTGTGGGCAAAGATGGATTAGTGTTTAAAAAAATGGCACAAGACATGGCCAAGTGGAATAAGTATAGCCCTATGAGAGGAATCGATCTTTACAAGGTCTCAGGGGACACTTGTGACTGGGCCTATGGAGAAAAAGGGATTTTTTGTTTTACCTTTGAACTCTCCCCAAGATTCTCCAGATCTCGAGGAAATTTTTATCCAGGTACTTCGATAATTGAAAGTACTTTTAGAGAAAATCTTAATCCAATACTTTACTTGATTAAAAATAGTGCAGATCCCTATAGCGTTATAGAGTAAAAAAAATTTTACTTAACTAGATTTTATTGACTGATATACATCACCAAAGTATTTTATTTATTTGGAGGTAATTATGTTGGCCTCTCTTGGTCAATTACAAAAAGAATATCAATCGCTAAAGTCGAGGCATTATAAAAGAGTGAAACAATCTCAAGAGGTTTTGCAAAACGCTTGCAAAACCTCTGCTGAAGAATTTTTTGATGGACTAAAAGGAGCAATCAAAGATCCTAGTTCTCTATCAGCTCTCAACTTAATCAAAGACTCTGTCGGATCTAGTGTTTGGATAGGGCATTCCTATATTAAATTTTTGAACTCATTGATAGACTTTTCTAAGAATGATTTTTCCCACTTAGATAATTTTAAACATCACTACATAATAGATCATGTCATTTCTCAAACACCAATCAAAGAGACTCTGATAAGTGATCAAGAAATTTTTCAAGCAATCTATGAAGATCTAGAATATAGTTATGCAAATCCACACTATGAAACAACTTTAAGAGTACCTAAAATCGCCGAGACAATCGTTCTTGTTTCAGGAGTTTTTAATGAGCTTTTTAAAACTGAAGCATTCGAAAGAGCTGCCGCTCATTTATCTAAAAAGTACTCAATTCGATATATTAATGGACAGGTAAGTGGGATCAAAAGTTCTTTTCATAATCAAGATATGCTTTATGAGCAGATCTCAAAACTGGTTAAACATAATCCAAAAGAAAAATTTTATTTGTTTGCTTATTCAAAAGGTGGAATTGACGCCCTTCATATGATGGCCAAATACAAAGATTTTGCACGTGAGCATATTCAAGGACTCAGTTGCATAGCTTCACCCATTCAGGGTTCCTCGCATATTGAAAGCTTAGTTTTTAAACTGGCAGAATTTATACATAACCACAATGGCACAGGAATATACACTGATAGTGAAAGAGACTTAGAAAAAATCTCGCAAGAATTTCAAAAATGTTTGTTAGAATCATTTAGACTTAAATGGCTCGAAGAGAATAAGGACAATCTGCTTTACGGAGCTTTTTACACTTCTGTTGCTCTTGAATCTCAATGGTATGAAAGTCACCTTTGGATGGTTCTTGCTAAAATTATTTTTAATAGCTCTAGTGCAAATGATGGAGTTGTTGAAGCAAAACTTGCAAAATTTCCAGAGAACTTTCCAGGGATTAATTTAGGAATAGTAAAGGGCCATCATTTAATTAGTGCGCGTTCTAGCTTTTATTCGCAAGAAGCACTTCTCGAGGCACATATTATTTTTCTGCATTATAAAAAATTTCTTAACTAAATTCTACTTTCTTCTTGAATATTTGTCCTCAGATTCATAAGTACGAGTTTGCTGATACCTTTTAAAGTTTCAAAAACTCCATTTCCTCGAGTTGCACTGGCCTCATATTCTGAAAATTTCCATCTGTTAAGCTGAGAAGATAAATCATCAACTGAAGAAACATTTGGAAGATCTCTCTTGTTCCATTGCATAACAATTGGAATAGTAGTCATACTGTATCCTTGTTCTGAAAGGTTCTTTTCTAATCCTTTCAAACTTTCTAGATTGGCCTCCATTCTTTCGACTTGGGAGTCGGCCACGAAAACAATTCCATCTACACCACGTAAAATAAGCTTTCTACTGGCCTCGTAAAAAACTTGCCCCGGCACTGTGTATAAATGAAACCTGGTATTAAAACCTCTAATCTCTCCAAGTTCCAGAGGTAGAAAATCAAAAAAGAGCGTTCTTTCATTTTCAGTGTTAAGAGTAATCATCTTGCCCTTATTATCCCCACTGGTCTTTTGATAAACGTATTGGATGTTTGTTGTTTTTCCACAAAGTCCAGGCCCATAATATACAATTTTACAGTTAATTTCTTTCGTGTGGTAATTCACAAATGACATCAGGCCTCTCCACTAAATGAAAATAAATTGTCCATTTCATCATCTGAAATGTCGTTGAATAAAAATCTATCATCTTTTTTTTGTTTTGTTGAAAAATCCAAATTTTGAATCTTATCTCTGTAGAAACGCAATTTAGATTTCAATTGCCCAGGATTCATTTCCTTAGAATACATCGTTCCAAAATAGTATTCAGTATTATTAATTTTCAAGGGAAGAACAAATACACCACTTGAACTTGAATCAAATGACAAACGAAACTCTTTCATCGCTTCAGCGTCTTTTATAAATGCCGCCAAACCGGCCGAGGCCTGCCAAACCCCCCCGAGCAATGCACAAATTGAATTTAAATCTAAGCTTTTTTCCTCTACTGAATTACTATAAACCAAGATGCCATCATATCGGCAAATAAAACATTGATAATTTTCAATAAAACTCGCTGGATTTTTTTTAAAGAATTGACCTATTTCTTTGCCTAAGTTCATTCTTAACCTTTCAGTTATAACGCTTGTCTATTTTCAAGTGCCTTTGAAATTGTCATTGCATCTAAGTATTCTAGATTACCACCAATCGGTATGCCAAATCCTATTCTTTCCACACGAATATCGGAGGGTAATTCATGCTTAATGTAAGAACACGTTGCATCACCTTCAACGGAAGGGTTAATCGCTAAAATGACTGATTCAATCTTCTTTTGCTCAATTCTCTTAAAAAAATTATCTAATTTTAATTCTTGTGGGCCTACTCCCATAAGAGGGTTAAGTACTCCACCTAAAATATGATAGACCCCTCGATAGGTATCACTTTGTTCAATGGCCATGCAGTCGGTGATTCTTTCAACAACACAAAGAGTTTTATCCTCCCAACGTTGTTGATTTGAGCAGATTTCACAAATGGCCTCATCACTAAAAAGCCCACATTCTTCACAATATTTGATCTCTGAGAGGTTTTTTATGGATTCGCCAAAAAGTTGCAGCTCTGTTGTTTTCCAGTTAATGAGTGACATCACATATCTCATCGCTGATTTTGGGCCGACACCTGGCAATTTTGAAAATGAATCAACAGCTTGTTGAAGTTTACTAGGATACTCCATACCTTAAAATAATCCAGGTATATTTACACCACCAGTAACCTTTGACATCGCACTTGATACCATTTCTTGAGATTCTTTCACGGCCTGGTTAACTGCTGTTTTAATAAGTTCTTCAAGCATTTCAACGTCTGATGGATCCACACACTCTGGATTAAGTTTTAAATCCAGCAGCTCTTGTTTACCGTTTATACGAATTGTCACCATTCCACCACCTGAAGAAGTCTCTAGCTCCCTTGTTTCAAGTTCTTTTTGTAATGTGGATAACTTTGACTGCATTTGTTGGGCCTGTCTCAAAAGAGCATTCATATTTTTGGCCATTTTTTTCTCCTTAATCCGATATACTTACTTTATCAAGTTGACTGTTAAACATTTCTTGGGCCTTCAAAACCATTGGGTGACCCCTTAAATTTTCTTCTTTCAATTTTTTACTTTCTAGTATTTCTTTTTTGTGCAAATCTGCAAGTGACAAAAACTCATTTCCTTCGAGTTTTAAAACTAATTGGATTTTATCTTTGTCTTTTTCAAAATACTGAGCAGCTTGTGTTTTTAAACGATCATACACTCCTTTTTCAGAGAGATAATCATAGAATAATTTTGATGAGCTAGAAAAGCCTAATTTAAGTTCCAAAATGGGAGCTTGCAAATCGAGCTCTCCAATAATATTTCCCTGTTCTAAGTTACTGGCCATGGCCGGTGAAATTTTCATCAGAAAGTTCAAAAACATTTCCCAACTTTTAGATTCTTTTTGTGGGGCTTCTTTCTGTTCTTGCACAGGCACTTGTTTTGTTTCTTTTTGCTCGAGTGAGACTTTATCGAGTTCTTTTCTTATTTCAGAAAAATCAGCTACTTTTTCTTCCTTTTTTACAATTGTTTTTCTCTGTCCTTCAATCTTCTTCGTGAAAAACTCTCGGCGTAGAGCAACTTTTTTTAAAACTAAAATTGCTGAACTATCAGGGCATAGAGAATGTAAAACCCAACTAGAATCCTTAGATAAAACTTCATAAATCCAAAATAGCTCCGAGGCCTCTATATCCTCCAGTTTCTTATTGTCTATAAGAGTCGACAATACATTTGGTAAATCGATCGCTTCAATTACATCAAAAAGTAAATCAAGTAGTGAAAGAAATATATTTTCCACTGAAACGTTCTCTGCAAGAATGCTCCTAAATTTTTTTGAAATACTCTGATGATCACCAATTAAAATACTCTCCAGCAATACTTTTATTGCCGATAATCTGGCCATACCTAAAGCATAGACAACCGTTTCCTCATCAATATTTCCATCTTTGCTAAAACTTAAAACTTGATCGAGCAAAGATAGAGCATCTCTAAAAGAACCTCTGGCCAGCTTAACAACGTAATCAACAAGTCTCTCATCTTCAAATTGAAAGTTTTCTTCTTTAGAAAGTTTTAAAACATGATTTTTTAAATCTTGTGAAGAAGCATGCCTAAAATCAAAACGCTGGCAGCGCGACAATACTGTGCCCAACAATTTTTGGGCCTCGGTTGTGGCCATCACAAATATTACATGTTCAGGAGGTTCTTCCAGCGTCTTTAAAAGTGCATTAAACGCGTTCACACTAAGCATGTGAACCTCATCTATAATATAGACTTTGTATTTTCCACTCGAAGGAAGATACTGAACATTTTCAACTATCTGACGAATATCATCGACACTATTATTTGAAGCGGCATCAAGCTCAAGTACATCAATACTGCTGCCATCATCTATTTCTATACATGACTGACACTGATTGCAGGGATTTCCATCAGAAGTCCGATTATTGCAACGCAAAGCTTTGGCAAAAATCCTCGCAACAGACGTTTTCCCAACCCCTCTTGTTCCGGTCATAAGATAAGCATGTCCAAGCCGATTATGATTTAGGGCATTTTTAAGACCTTCTGTAACATGCGACTGGCCTATTACGTCTTCAAACTTTTTTGGCCTCCACTTTCTCGCTAATACTTGGTATGACATAGAATCGCGCCTCTTTCTCTAACTAGTACAGTCCTAGATATAACATCAAAAAGCGATTTTGCCTAAAAATGAATGATATTTGAAATGCATCAAAAGGCGGCAGCTGGACCATACAACACACAAAATCATCTGCTACCGTTGCTTCCTTCCGGACCTGGCGGGGTTCACAAAATCAAAAGCTGCAGCGGTTCCAACTGCCGGGGGCATCATAATTTTCTAAAAGGGTAATGTAAAGAAAAATAGGTAAAAGCTCGTTTTACCAATACTGGTTATTTATGAGAACACCATCTGTATTATTAACCCTAAGGGCGTGAACTTTACCAATACCAAGTTGCTCCATAAAGGCAGAAACAAGAATGAGATTACTCACTTGTGTGTCAGCATAGCTCCCACCAATTTGTTTATCTGTTTTATTAAGTAATTTTTTTATTTTCTTATCAATATTAAGTTTAGAATATGTTTTTTTTCCTACCTGCTTAGAGACAGAATAATAATGAACGCTACCAATACCAAGAATCTTCTTCTTAGGAATAAGTTCAAAAAAATCCTTATCTACACTTTCAGCAGCAAGATTCTTTGCAAATTCAAATGATCTCTTGAAATCATCCTTAGATATGGGATTTGGAGATAATTTTTTAGACTTCTGAATATCATTAATAATGTTGTTCTTAAAAGTAACTGAGGCCAGCTTTCCCTTTTGTATTCTCTCTCTTCCTTGGTCATTGATGGCCATAAATTGCATACTTCCACCGCCAATGTCCCATACAAGTATGGAGTCTTTTGAATATTTTGTGCTGGCCAAAGCTCCATAAAAGCCAATTTTTGCCTCTTCTTCTTGGGTGATGATTTTTGTGTTTAATCCTGTTTTTGTTTTGAGCTTAATTACAAAGTCACGTCCATTATTTGAATTTCTAATAGCTGATGTGGCAACCCCAACAATGCTTGTAGGATCAAAACTTTTGGCCTGCCTAAGAAGGTTATGGATTCTAGAGATGGCGTTGTCTACAAAGTTTTCAGAAAAAGAAAATGAAGAACGCTCTAGCTCCTCATTGAAATCAATTTTAATACTCTTTTCGAATAGATTTTTTTTAATCAGACTTTTACACACATCAACAAGTGCCACTTTTACTTTGGTAGAACCAGATCCAATGTCAAAAGCGGCCCTTTTAACTAAACAATTTTCTTTAACTTGTGCTGAATCACCTAAAGCTGTGTGAAATATTAGTACAAAATTGATTAAAAAAAATAATAAATATTTATTCATATGCCATGCCCCTATAGGGTTCAAAGTACAATCTATTTAAGAATCTGTTAAGGTATGACCATAAAGCAAGTATTTATTACTTAGGGCCATAAATGAATTGCTGCACGTTGCGCAGCGAGCTATACACCTCTTATGAAGACATTTATTTTATGTATATTTGCCGCTTTTTTGATTTCATGTTCGCATACTGAAACTGAACAGTGGATGAACGACGTTCGCTGGGAAGTTCCGCAAGAGGAGCTTTCAAAAATTGATTATTTTTTAGATACGGCCTATTTCTATGAAGTAGTAGAAGCTGATAAAAACGATGTTGGTCAGAGCGATAGAGACTCAAATTATCTGCAGTTTGAAAGTGAACACCCCAAAAAACTTCGAAAAGTAGAGAGAAACACTCCCCTAACCACTTCTGAAATAGTTCACAGAATTTTAGCTTCACATTCAAGTAATCTTAACCAATGTATCTCCTATGATCAAAATTCAAAATCTCGCTCAAAGGTTACCTTTGTTTTTACGATTAGACCTGATGGCAAAATCCAAAGGGTTGGAATTGGCGAATCTACCTTAGATATGGGTGCTAAGGCCTGTATGATTGAAAAACTCTATGAACTTCAATTTCCAAAAAATATGGCCAATAGAAATATCAGGGTTAATCAGCCCATCATATTTTAAAACTAAATTCGTACTATCTATACCTTTAGCGCGCGTAAATGTGACATAATAGTAATCTATCGATAAATTTACATATGTTTTATTTAAGGAGCTAACCATGAGCAGCATACGTTTGGATAGTCTGGTGAAGAGTTATGGGAAGAATCAAGTTGTCCATGGAATTGATTTAGAAATTGAAGATAAGGAGTTTGTTGTACTGGTAGGGCCATCAGGATGTGGAAAATCGACCGTCCTTAGAATGATCGCTGGACTCGAAACAATTACAGATGGAAAAATATGGATCGGAGATAAAATGGTTAATGAATTATCTCCAAAAGATAGAGATATTGCCATGGTTTTTCAAAACTATGCACTTTACCCTCACCTTACTGTTTATGAGAATATGGCGTTCTCATTAAAATTAAAAAAAGTTACCAAAGAAATTATAGATCAAAAAGTAAATGAGGCCGCAGAAATATTGGGATTAACTTCTTACTTAAAACGTAAACCTTCGGAATTGTCTGGAGGTCAAAGACAAAGAGTAGCAATGGGGAGGGCGATTGTTCGAAAACCTAAGGTATTTCTTTTTGATGAACCTTTATCAAATCTTGATGCAAAATTAAGAACTACAATGCGTAAAGAAATAAAGGAACTTCAAAAAAAACTTAATACAACAGTTGTCTATGTTACACACGACCAAGTTGAGGCCATGACTTTAGCTGATAAAATAGTTGTCATGAAAGATGGTCGAATAGAACAAGTTGGGCATCCTCTTGATGTCTATGAAAATCCCGTTAACACTTTTGTCGCAAATTTCATGGGCAATCCTCCCATGAATCTCATCGATGTGGATTCAACCTTTGGCAGTTATAAATTTGACAATAAAGATATTATTTTAGGAATAAGACCTGAAAAATTCTCTCTTATAAGTGATAACACTGATTATGAAGTTGAGGCCAATGTGAATCTGATTGAGCCTTTAGGTGGTGAAACATTGGTGCATATGAATTTTTACGGGCAAGAATTTACGGCCAGATTAGATAAAAATTTAAGAAATTCGGAGCTCAATAAATTGAAACTATATTTTCGCAATGAGGATATTCATCGTTTTAGTAAGCAAACTTTTTCGGCAAATCTAACAAGGACAAATCTATGAACAAACTTGGTCTCTTTTTTTTATTTCTGACTTCCAACATTTTTGGACAACCACATCAAATAAATTGGTGGCACTCAATGAGTGGAGAACTTGGTAAAACAGTAGATCAATTAGTTAAAGACTATAATAGTTCTCAAAAAAATTATAAAGTCATTGCTACATATAGAGGAAACTACACTGAAAATCTAAATGCTGCGATTGCGGCCTATAGAGGAAAGAAACAACCTCATATCGTTCAAGTTTTTGAGGTTGGAACTTTAACTATGATGAACTCAAATGCAATCTATCCAGTCTATAAATTGTTTGCGGATAATAATATTAAAGTGAATTGGGATGATTATCTAGATCCTGTTGTTTCATATTATCAGGACCAAGAAGGTAATTTATTATCACTACCATTTAATTCATCAACGCCAATTCTCTATTACAATGAGGATATATTAAAAAAATCAGGTTTTACAAAACCACCTGAGACATGGGAAGAGTTGTTTTCACAGTCGAAAAAAATTGTCTCTGACGGAAACCAATGTGGAGCAGTCATCGCTTGGCAATCTTGGATACTTCTTGAAAACTTTAGCTCAATTCATAATCTTCCTTTCTCTGATAATGAGAATGGTTTCAAAGGGACAGATGTAAAACTTACTTTTAATAATCAGAAAGTTATTCAAAATATCAATTCTTTGAAAGAGGGATTAAAAAGCAAAATATTCTCCTATGAAGGACGACGAAGTGATCCGGCCAAAAGTGCATTTTTCTCTCAAAAATGCGCGTTTATGATGGACACATCGTCATCAATGTCAGCTGTGAGAAAACTGTCTAAATTTAAATGGTCAGCAACGACATTACCTCATTATAAAGATATTGGTCCAAAAAATAGTATCATTGGAGGGGCCACATTATGGACTTTTAAAGGACATAAAAAAGAAGAGTACCTAGGAGTTGCTGATTTCTTCAAGTTTATCGCAAGTGATAAAACACAACAATGGTGGCATAAGCAAACAGGATATTTACCAATCACCAAAAGTTCATATAAAAAATTAAAAGAAAGTGGTTACTATGACCAATTTCCGGAACAAGAAGTGGCCGTTTCACAATTATTAAGAGGAACACCGGGCAAACTTAACAGGGGAATACGTTTAGGTGGATTTACTCAAATAAGGGAACTTATAAATGAAGAACTTGAAAAAATTTGGTCAGGGAGAGTTTCGACAGAAGAAGGTCTCAATAATGCTGTCAAGAGGGGCAATCTCGTTCTTAAGCAATTTAATAGAACAATGAAAAGAAGGTCAAAGTGATGGATAAAAAATCCATCTACCCTCACAGATTTTTGCCCTATTTTCTTATTGCTCCACAGATTCTTATCACATTTGTTTTTTTTATTTGGCCTGCAGGAGTTGCTCTTAAGCAGGCCTTTTTAATTTCAGATCCATTTGGAGGGGAAAGTGAGTTTGTATGGTTTGAAATTTTTGAAATTTTGTTTGAAGGTGATCAATACTTAAATTCTTTTGCTCGTACTTTGGGCTTTAGTTTTGCAACAGTTTTTCTTTCAATGTCAATAGGTTTACTCATGGCAGTACTTATAAATAGGACAATAAGATATAAACGTCTTACAAGAACAATCACAATACTTCCTTATGCTATGGCCCCTGCAATCGCTGGTATTCTATGGATGTTTCTTTTTCACCCAACTTTTGGGAGTATTGGATATTTTTTGAACAACGTTCTAGGTTTTGAGTGGAATCCAACTCTGAATGAGTCGCATGCTTTTATTCTAGTCATTATTGCTGCTTCATGGAAACAGATTAGTTACAATTTTGTTTTTTTTACAGCTGGACTTCAAGCGATTCCAAAATCAATTCTAGAAGCAGCAGTGATCGATGGTGCTGGCCCTATAAAACGATTTTGGAGTATTATATTTCCTTTATTATCCCCAACCTTATTTTTTTTAATGATTATGAATATGATTTATTCTTTTTTTGATACATTCGGAATTATTCATACAACGACTGAAGGTGGGCCAGGAGGAGCTACCAATATCTTAGTTTATAAGGTGTATACAGATGGTTTTGTGGGACTTGATCTTGGACAATCAGCAGCTCAATCCGTGATATTAATGATCTTGACCATTTTCATTACCATATTCCAGTTTAAGTTTATTGAAAAAAAGGTTAATTATTTATGATAGAAAAGAATAAGTTTTTAGATATTTTAACCTTCGTGTTCCTTATCATTGGAATTATTTTTATCATATTTCCGATATACTATTGTTTCATCGCTGCAACTCATGATCTTGCAACAGTTATGAAATCTCCAATGCCTCTGTATCCCGGAGTTGAATTATTCCACAATTTTCAAAAAGCTTTCGTCAAAGTCAACATGTCTCAGCAATTGATCAATTCTTTTATCATGGCAATGAGTATTACAATTGGAAAAATATCTATCTCTATCCTCTCAGCGTTTGCACTCATTTATTTTAATTTCAGAGGGAAAAATATACTTTTTTGGATGATTTTTATTACCCTTATGCTCCCAGTTGAAGTTCGAATTTTGCCTACTTATGAAGTTGCCTCAAATATCTTGTCTCCTATTAACAAAATTATCCATGTACTCAGTAACATCAATATAAACTTAGAATTTTCACTACTCAATTCATATAGTGGTCTTGTTATCCCTCTCATTGCATCAGCAACTGCAACATTTTTGTTTCGTCAGTTTTTTTTAACTATACCTGATGAAATTTGTGATGCTGCAAAAATTGATGGTGCAACACCCATGCAGTTTTTTTTCAAAATTATTCTGCCCCTTTCAAAAACAAATATTGCTTCACTTGCAGTGATCATATTTGTCTATGGTTGGAATCAATATTTATGGCCATTACTTATAACGACTTCGCCTAATATGAAAACATCTGTAGTAGGATTACAAGATCTCATTCCAAAAGTAGATGAATTACCAGAATGGAATGTAGCAATGGCCGCGGGACTACTCATACTCATTCCTCCAACATTGATTGTTATAATTATGCAAAAATGGTTTATTAAAGGATTAATAGATAATGAAAAATAAATTACTTGTCATTGCTCATAGAGGAAACAGTTCTTGTTATGCCGAAAATACAATTCCTGCCTTTAATAGTGCAACCGATGAAAAATCAGATATGATTGAGTTTGACGTCCATTTTACAAAAGATTTTAAAATTGTCGTAACTCACGACTTTAAACTTGGAAGATGTATTAAAGCTAAAGGAACACTCCTTAACTATACACTCGATGATTTAAAAAAGTTTTCAATAACAAATGCTCCTTCATTAAGTATTCCAACCTTAGAGGAAGTAATCTTGAATTTTTCAGAACGAATTATTTTAAATATCGAAGTTAAAAAAGAAACTATTAAAACAAAACAGCGGAAAATGCTTATGGCAAAAGCATTAATTGATTTGATTAAAAAAAATAATATTAATTATAGTCAGTTGATTATTTCAAGTTTTGATTATTCATTTTTAAGAATTCTTAGATCAATTGACTCGGATATAAAGATCGGGATACTAAATAACTCTCCTCGTTTTTTACTTCACTTAAATCTCATAGAAGAACTTAAAAGCTATTCTTATCACCCAAATTATAAATATCTTAACAAGAAGATTGTATCAAAACTCAAGCAACATTCCCAAAAAATTTATCCTTACACAGCAAATACAGTCCAAAGTTTCAAAAAACTATTAAATTTGCAAGTTGATGGTATAATTTCAAATGAAGTTCAAACATTACGTAGGTTCGTAAATGAAGTCTAAAAAAATTGCAATTGTATTATTATCTTTTTATGCCCTAGGACATTATTTAACTAATTATCAATTTGCTGAAACAGTTCCCTATTTTTCTTATTTTTTTGATATATCGTTTTTTTTGATTTCTACATATTTCTATGGAAATCATTTCAAATTTTGGGATTTGAGATTTGATAAGATATTTTATCTATCATTTTTGTTTGGAGGAATTTTAACTTCCATCCTGGCATCTTCTTTAAAAATAAATATTTATTTTGATCTCCAATCTTATGAAATTTTACTTTTTCTACTCTTTATTGCTCCTGTTATTGAAGAGCTTATTTTCCGGTTTTCTTTATGGGAACCAATAAGAGAGTTAACTCCTAATCGAAGTTGGGCAGTTATTGTTTCAAGTCTTGTTTTTTCACTCTCGCATTTTTTTGCTTATTTTGTCATTGTCGAGGCCTTCAGGGCATTTGTCCTTTATCAATCTTTTTATACTTTTATCCTGGGAATAGGATTGGGTATGGCCAGAAAAAAAGCTGGAATGATCAATCCCATTATTTACCACTTTTTATTTAATGCTGGTTTTGCAATTGGATTGTATGCAATTCGTTAAGGAAAAATATCCTCTATTAATCTCGCTTGTCTTGATCTTTATCGTTTTCTTTATTTGTGCTCCTTATACAGTACAAACACTAGACACAGGGGAAACTGTTACGAATTCCTATCTCTACAGATTAATACATCCACCCGGATATCCAATTTATACCCACCTTTATTTTTTTTGGACGAATGTATTTAGTTTTAAATCAGTCTTCCATTCAGCTTCAATTCTAACAGTATTTTTATCTGTATCCACTTTATATTTTATTTTTGAAGGGATAAAAATTAAATCATTACAATTTTTATTTCCCTTGGTACTTGCGAGCTCTTCAATATTTTGGCGCTATTCACTACTTCCTGATGTCTTTATGCTGCATTGTTTTATCGTTTCTGTCTTTTTTTATGCATACAGAAAAAATTTCCCCTATTACATTCTGGCCTATGTTTTTACAATTGGGTGTTGTAACCACCAAACCACTATCTTTCTTTTTCCTTTTCTTATTAATAAAATCTGGCAACATAAGGCCCATCAAAATCTAAGACAATCCCTTATGCACATGTTTTTAAATATTGCTCTTTACTTTGCTATAAATCTTACATTATTTTTACCCGATCAAAGTTCTATTACTACTATTTTTAAACTTGAAAGCATAAATGATTTTTTTAGCTATTTGTTAAGAAAACAATATGGAACATTAAAGCTCACCAAAAACATACCTGAATCTTATAATTTCCTCATCAAAGATATTTTTCTAGAAAATTCTATTCTTGAACTTTTCATTTATTTTTTTATTAATATTTTTAGTATATTTTTGATTTTCAAATCTAAACTGAATTTTCGTTTCATCATTCCTTTCCTCATCTATTTTGGATTTTATTATTTTATTTTTTTCCGATTAACAAATACAAATGTTAATCATGTTTCAAGGGAGATTATAGAAAGATTTTTTTTATTCCCTCAGTTAATGATTGCAATTATTACAGTTTCAATCTTCAATTATATCCCCCTCAAAAAAACATATATTTTTGTCATTATTTTTTTTAGCATCTTAAATATTTATTCGAATATCATTCTTAATAAGAAAATGAATAATTTTTCTCAAAATACAATAATTGAAGACACAATGTTAAATGCTATGTCACAACTAGATCCATCGAAAGATATTTTCTTCCTGTGGGGTGACACTCAGATTTTTGCAACATTTTATGTACAGTTTGTTTTAAAAAAATATCAAGACATTATAATATTTCCGAAAAGCATCTTCTCAATTGATTACTTAAAAAAAGTCTATAATTTCTATAAAGAAAAAATTCCATCTCCTGATTATGATGAAATTATAAAATCAAATACATTATCTCATTACTTTTATTCACTAAATAAGCATTTTAATTTTTTTGCTCTCACTAGTGATGTACCTCTTCCTGCAAAAAGCATTCAATATTTGGATCTTGGAACTTATAATTATCTTACAGAAAAACATTTTGATACAATTTTTAAGGATACCTCGGCAAAATTCCAGTTTAGACATGATATCAATCTTACGAAAGATATTACTAATAAATATCATCAAGAACTTTTCTTTTATCACTTATATAGTCTGAAAAATTTCAAACTTGGGAATTTTAATCTCGAATTTAACGATTTTAATAATGCAAAAAAATATTATCAAAAATCTATTGAACAGGTTGAATATTGTGGGCCTTGTTTATTAAAGCTATGTAAAACATTAAATGATCCAAACGCAAAAGAATGTCAAGAGGGTCTACTTTATAAAAATATAATTGATTACTCTTATTTTGAATTTTCACTCTAATAAAAATAATTTCAAAGAATTAAAGCTATAGATTGGCCTATGATTAAAAAGTGATTTTTCTTTACTTATAACTAGTCCTTTTTCATTCTCATCAATTTTTTTTACAACAGGATTTTTTTCTGTCATAAAACTCACCAAATTTGCAAAGTTCCACAATGCATACGATCCTTCGTTTAAAATCAAATTTTTTTGCATAAATTTTTCAGTATTTATATAATCTAGAATTTTAATTAGATCTTTATCTCTTCTAATTCTACTTGTAAGTGGAAAACATAGTAAGATAATCGAAATAATTGCAGTTATATATTTAAGAAATTGATTAAAACGATAGGGCGCAAATTCAAAGCTTTCAATAATAACAATCGCCGAACTTATACATAATGCAGGATATATTGGGGCAATATAATGGCCTAATTTAAATTTCATAAAGGAATATGGAATAAGTATTCCAAGTATCCATACTAAAAGAAATCTATATTTTTTAAGATTGAATTTATTCCTAAATAAATAAATGGTTGGTATGACTAAAAATATACTACCTCTAAGAAGAATAAGAATATAACCAAAAAAGTTTGATTCTTCATTGTCCCTGCCTTTAACAACGGTAGATATGAACTGACGTTCAAACCAATAGTTAAAACCATGAAAATTATTCGTCAAATACAGACTTATTGGCCATATGGAAAAAATAAGCAATCCTAATAGAAATCCGCAAAAATAAAGCAAGGTCTTTTTATAACTAAATTGATTTGAGCTTGCATAGTCAATGCAAATAATTAACGGAATGAAAAAAGAAGCATGTCCTTTAAATGATAGTGCAATTCCAAAACTTATCCCTAGTGGTATAAAGTGAACTTTTCCGGTTTCAACAGATAGTTTATAAAAATAGAAACAAATTATTGAAAATAAAACAATCGCCATATCCATGTTTGGGAATCTACATATTCTTATGATTGGGAAACACATCGTGAACAGAACAATTGCAAACTGAGCGACTCTTGAATTGTGAAAACGCAAACAATACTTCCAAATCATAAATAGACTTGCGAGTCCAAAAAACAGATTAAATAGTCGAGATGTTGTCCAACTCACCCCGAATATTTTAAAAAGAATACCTAATGAAATAGAAATTAAAGGAGGATGTTCAAAAAATTGTGAATAATATGTATCACTCATTTTTGGCACTAGCCAATGCCCATATAAAGCTGCATTTTTTCCTAACGCAGAATAAAGGGTGCCATCATGAAACATTCCAGGAACCCAAGATTGATTAAATACTAATACTGTGAATAAAAGTGAGGGCCATATAAATAGATAATTCGCTCTAATAAAGTTCATTTTAAAACCATTTTTATATATATTTGTGAATCTAATATACAATTTTTATGACAAAAAGAAATGCTTGAGTTTGAAATTACACTTTGTAATATTTTTTCTCTCTTAGAATGAAGCTTGAAAAATTTTAATCAATATTTTACTAGTCACAACTCATAGCAAAATTATACTATAAATGGATGAAAGCTATTAACGTGAAATTTATATTAATATTCTTTGTTTTTTTTATAATGCTTTATGTTACTCACGGACATTATACAAATGAATATTTTTTCCTCTTACCAACACTGCTTGTGTTGATGTTTGCCAAAAATATTGAAGTCCCAATAAAGTATTTCAAAGTGGTAATATTTGTGATCATTCAATTATTTCTAGTAATTAATATCTTTAGACCAGCAATCTTATTTGAATATCTAATATACTCTAAAAATGACATTTTGACATCATATCAGATTTATTCTTTTACACTTATTTTCTTTTTAAATTTTTTATTTATATATTTACACAAGAGGGAGTATAAATATGTAAATACCTTGTTCTATGTTATTGTGTTTGTATTTGCAATTTCATATTCACTCGTTCCATTTATTGCCCCTAATCCTATAATAGATGTTTGGACCAAACAAGAGCAAGCAGTCCAAGCTTTTTTAAATTTCAAAAATCCATATACAATTGAATATATAAATATTTATCCTGTTGAAATTCAAAATAAAATTACTCCGTTTGGAGTTAATTATAATTATCTTCCTACACCATTTATTTTTTGTGCTCCTTTCGGACTCCTTGGGCTAGATATTAGATTTGGTCTTATATTTGCACTAATCATGTTTGCAGTGATTACACACTTATTCTTAAAAATAAAAAGAATTAAATTTTTAGAATATTTTGTGCCTATTCTATTACTTTCCGTTCCAACCAACTCATTTATGATTGAACAGGCCTGGAATGATATAATACCTATCTTTCTCATTATTCTAAGTTTGTATTGCACAGAAAAGAACTATAAAATATTATTTTATATTTTATCCTCACTCATTTTCATGACAAAGCTATATGTTATTCCCGTTGTTCCTCTCCTTATAATTTATATGTCTTTTAAAAGTTCAGAAAACATCCTTTATACAACACTAAAATCAACTATCATTGCACTTCTTGTTTGCTTATTTTTTTTAATCTTAGATTGGAAAAATTTCTTAGGGAGTCAAATTGGCCTACACTTTTTTAAAAATCCAGACATTTATAAAAATCCACTAACAAACATACTAAGATCAGATGGTTTCACATTAACCAATTGGTTTTACTTAAGAACGAAGTTTAAAATTTCATTTATTTCATTTATTTTATGCCTAGGAGCTTATCCATATATTTTATGGAAACAATTTTCAAACAAAATGCGAATAAGTGATTCTATTAGATTTGTTGGGTATATCTTATTTTTTGCTTTTTCTTTTGCAGACTATTCTTACTTCAACTACTTTTGGTTTGCTTTTGGATTAATTATAATTAGTTATGCTATAGACTCAAATTTTCATTTATTAAGCTTTTTTGACTTGAATGATACATTCTTTTTTCTCTCAAGAGTATTAATTATTTTTTACCTTGCTCCATATCTGTCAGATGTCCATTATTATCAGTGGATCTCGAGTCTTTTATCTTCAGGTAAAATACCTTATATAAATTTCAATTTTGAGTATCCACCTCTGTCATTAATTCCTATCTATCTCCCTGACATTGTTACACAGAAGACCTCTTCTAGTAACTTTCATTTTTATAGGACAATCTTTCACCTTTTTATTTTTTCATTAGACTTATGGCACTATAAATTTTTGAAAAAAAATGGATTTATAAAGAATAATTTCAAAACGATTTTATATCTAGTTTTACCTTTAGTAATTGGACATCTAAGTTATGATCGATTAGACCTTATTTTCTCTATTTTAACATCTCTTTGTTTAATCTATTTCTTCTCAGATGAAAAAAAATCTCTCTTTTACTTGGCGATGAGTGCATTTTTTAAAATAAGTAGTATTATCATATTGATTCCAAGTCTTTTCATTGGTCATCAATCAGTTAAATTAAAATTCAAACAGTTAATCTTTTTTTTCTTTATTCCACTTGTATTTTTTGTTGTCCTTTTTAAAAGTCATCTTTTTAGTTTTATCACCTATCACGGTCTAAGAGGGGTTCAGGCAGAAAGTTTGTGGTCAGGGCTTTTTATATGTACAAATATTTTACAAATGATCTCTCTCTCAAAATTTTCTCATTAATAATTGGGTGCATTTCATCTTAGAATGGAATTTCCTTTAAAAATGTATTACTGATGCTTTTTTTTAGTTCATTTTTTATTTACATAATTTATATAATTAAAAATACTCTTTAGATAAAGAAACATTACGGAAAAATTGCAATAATCCTATTCAGTGCATTTATTATATGCAACAAAGTTTTTTCTCCTCAATTTTTAATATGGATTATTTTTTACTTCCGTTTATCGAATTTACTAATATAGAAAACGAAAGGATTGTACTTCTATCACTATCTATTTTTACGATTCTTACACAGATAATATTTTTAAGTATCAAATGTTTGTTCAAATGAATCCATTTATGTGGTTATTTTAATGTAAGAAATCTACTCATGCTAGTTTTCTCTATTATTTAATAAAAGTTTACGAGTTGATTTCTTGATTAAAAAGTTCAAGATTAAAAGTATTTTTTACGAACCAATAACAAATATTATTATCATTTAAAAAACATGAATAATTATCTCAATAAATTAAAAACCTAAATAGATTGAAAATTTTCATAATTTATAAAAACGTTGGAAATATTTGCCTCCAATAAAATATCTCTATTTCTTTGGCCTAAATTTTTTAAAATTAAAAATCTGATTGGAAAAAGCTTTCTATTGAATTCATGTTTTTCCAATTTGAAGGTAAATTTAAAAGCTCGATAGAGAAGTATTTTCACTCGTTGAGTTAATCAAAACTTGCGCGCATAAAATATTTCTAAAAATAGAAGTAGATAAGTATTTGAAATGGCGGAGAACAGGAGATTCGAACTCCCGAAGGGTTGCCCCTTACACGCTTTCCAAGCGTGCGCCTTCGACCACTCGGCCAATTCTCCACATAAAACGTGTTTTTAGCAAAAATATACTACCTAAGCAATGTGTATCTGCACTAAGTCTCTTTGAATTTTTTATTCGTCTTATAAGTCTCTCTTTTTTCTTTAAAAAAATTTGATAACAGTTTGGAACATTCAAAATGTCTGAGTCCACCAATAACGCTAAATTGATGATTGAGACGACTATCCTTGTGCATATTATATCTCAAAGAAATCGCGCCCCCTTTGAGATCATACGCACCAAAAACTAAAGTTCTTATCCTGGTCTGTTGCAAAGCACTCAAACACATTGGACAAGGTTCCAAAGTGACAATGACATCACAGTCAATTAAACGCCAGCTATTGAGTTTTTGACACGCCTCTCGTAGGGCCAGAATTTCAGCATGCCCACATGGATCATAATTATGCTCCTTAACATTGTAGGCCTTTGATATAATCTTTCCACTTTTATCTAAAACGACAGCACCTATAGGTACCTCATTTTCACGATAGGCCAAATCGGCCTGCTCTAAAGCAATACCCATGGCCCATTCCAAATCATGAAGTCTTTCCATTTAATTTTAACTTTGTTTTTATTTTTGTTTTACGTTCATCTCGCCAGTATTGTCTAAAATATTTGTAATCTTTTCTTTTTTCTGGTTCTGACAAATCAAACTTTACACCATAAGTAATACCTCTCCCTATGGAGTACTCTCTAGAAGAAACAATTTTTGCTTCAAAAATTAATTCTTTAAATGTGTCACGGACTTTTACAATTATGACTTCTCCCTCTCTAAGTTTTTTAAACATTACAATACATCCTGCTCCCCTTCTTAGATCAGTCATTCTGCCCTGTATTTCTTCATCGTTATCCTTTAAATTAACAATAACCTTAACATCATCCCTGTATCTAAAATCATATTCCCACCAATTAACTCGAGGATAATATATTGGTGATGATAACGTATAGGATTGCAGACCTAAAAAAATACTGGCCGCCAAGTAACATAAAAAAATTGATTGTCCTTTATAGATAAAAACCGCCTCAAATAATCCAGAAATTAGAAATAGTGAAATAAAAAATGTGAAGGCCCAATGGGTATAGAGCAGTTTTCTCGTTGTCGTAAAATAAATATAGTATATTCCAGGAAAAACGATGAGCTGTACCAAAAATGGCCAGTGAAAACCTTTAAACTCCAATCCTGCAAACAGTGCGAGCAAAATAAAAAATAATTGCGCCCAATGGAATATTTTAATTTTATCTAAATCTTGACGCAATTTAAAATTGTAAAACTTATACTTCATGACTACCTTTGATAATGAATCACTATTTATATTATAGACTTTTCCACATAACTTAGAAGAGAAAAGTTTTTCAACTCTTTTCTACATATCTGAAATCCTGTAGTATTTTCAAAAGGAAATTACTATGAAAAATTTAACTAAGGCGATAGAAGTTTGTTTTGCAATTTGTCGCAACGCTCCGGCAAAACAAGAAGATATAAAATGGGCCCGCAAAGAATTAAATTCTGGTCTCAAATCTTTTATTTGTAGCTATGATTTAATTAAACTTTTACTAATATTTGCAGTTATCATTTTTCTAATGAAATTATTAGTTTAAATTCATTTATCTAATCACTCTTTTTGCACTCTATGGCCCAACAAACATTGATGGTTTGTCCCTACAATAGTATGCTTTGCCATCATTTATTTAAAAAAGGACCAACTGATGAGAAAGCATGAAGTGAGAGTTTATCCTTCTAAAGAACACCTTGCAAAAGAAAGTCAACTTGCCTGGAAATTTGCCGCTATGGCCTCTGACCCTGTTGATATCCAAGACGATGTTATTGATATGATTATAAACAGAATTATTGATAATGCATCCGTGGCCATTGCTGCTATAAATAGAAGACCTGTAGCAAATGCGAGAACTCAAGCATTAGCACACCCAAGAGATAAAAGAGGGGCCAATGTATTTGGAGTCTCAAAAGATCAAACTTTTTCACCTGAGTGGGCCGCCTGGGCCAATGGAACAGCAGTAAGAGAATTAGATTTTCATGACACTTTTCTTGCAGCAGATTACTCCCACCCCGGAGATAATATTCCTCCAATCTTGGCCGTCGCTCAAGCTCTTGGAAAAAATGGTGCTGATTTAGCAAAAGCTATCGCTACTGCTTATGAAATTCAAGTCCAACTTGTAAAAGGTATTTGCCTTCATAAACATAAAAAAGATCATATTGCACATTTAGGAATTTCAGTCGCTGGAGGCCTGGGAACACTTTTAGGTCTAGATACAGAAACGATTTACCAGGCCATGCAACAAGCACTTCACTTAACCTTTTCAACTCGACAATCTAGGAAAGGTGAAATTTCTTCATGGAAAGCTTATGCTCCAGCATTTGCTGGAAAAATTGGAATTGAAGCAATTGACAGGGCCATGCGAGGAGAAGGTGCGCCTTCTCCAATTTATGAAGGAGAAGACTCTGTCATCGCCTATATGCTCGACGGAAAAGATGGAAAATATACAATTGAAATTCCAGAAATTGGTGAACCCAAAAGAGCAATTCTTGAAACTTATACAAAAGAGCATTCAGCAGAATATCAGTCACAAGCTCTGATTGATCTTGCTTTTAGAATGAAAGAAAAAATTAACAATACAAATGAAATTAAATCAATCGTCTTACATACCTCACATCATACACATTATGTTATTGGAACTGGAGCAAATGATCCTCAAAAAATGGACCCAAATGCTTCTAGAGAAACTTTAGACCACTCTATCATGTATATTTTTGCTGTTGCTCTTCAAGACGGATCTTGGCATCACGTGAAAAGTTATTCTCCAGAAAGAGCAAAAAGAGAAGACACTGTGACTCTATGGCATAAGATCTCAACCCTTGAAGATCCAGAATGGACAAAAAGATATCATGAAACAGATCCAAATAAAAAAGCATTTGGAGCAAAAGTAGTCGTTACAATGAATAATGGTGAAGTTATTGAAGATGAACTTGCTATGGCCAATGCTCACCCTCTTGGTGCAAGACCTTTTAAAAGAGACAATTATATCAAAAAATTTAAAACCTTAACTGAAGGAATTATCTCACAAAACGAATGTGAAAGATTTCTAAAAACAGTACAGGATCTTCCAAAACTCTCTGCAGAACAAATGAAAGACTTAAATATTGTTGTTGATGGCACAACTTTAGAAAAAGCAACTCGTGATGAACGGGGGATTTTTTAATGCTTTTTGTAAAAAAAAATGCCCTAGAAAAAAGAGCTGATTTTAGAAAAAAACTTTCATCAGGAAATCTATTAAGATTTCCTGGTTCTTACTCTCCAATGGTTTCAATGTTAATTGAACAAAAAGGGTTTGATGGTATTTATATCTCTGGGGCCGTCTTAGCAAATGACCTTGGGTTACCCGACATTGGAATGACGACCTTATCTGAAGTCGTTTCTAGAGGAAACCAAATTGCCAGAACAACTGAATTACCTAGCATAATTGATATTGACACAGGTTTTGGAGAACCCATGAGTGTCGTGCGAACAGTTCAGCTTTTAGAAGAAGCTGGTATTAGTGGCTGTCATCTAGAAGATCAAGTGAATCCTAAAAGGTGTGGACATTTAGATAACAAACAACTTGTAGATGTTTCAAGTATGACCAAAAAAATTAAGGCCGCTAGTAAAGCAAAAAGAGATTCTAACTTTCTTATCATTGCAAGAACAGACTCAAGAGCAACTGAGGGATTACAAGCTTCAATTGATAGGGCCAAGGCCTATGTTGATGCTGGAGCAGAAATGATTTTTCCAGAGGCCTTAAAAGATGAAAAAGAATTTGAAGAGTTTCGAAAACATATTAATGTTCCACTACTTGCAAATATGACTGAGTTTGGAAAGTCTGTACTACTAAATAAAGTACAACTTGAAAACCTTGGTTACAATCTTGTCATATATCCAGTTACAACTGTAAGACTGGCCATGAAGGCCGTTGAAGATGGACTTGATCATATTTTCAAAGAAGGTTCGCAGGAAGGTATTTTGCAAAATATGCAACACCGTAAACGCCTTTATGAAATTCTACGTTATGATGAGTACAACCAATTTGATCAAAATATTTTTAACTTTTCCTTAGACAATAATTTTTAAGAGGTATTTATGAATGAACAAAAAACTGTAAATGTAAAAAGAGGACTTGAGGGAGTTGTTGCTGACATGACAACTATTTCAAAAGTTATGCCTGAGATTAACTCTCTTGTTTATAAAGGATACCCCGTTCAAGATCTCGCAGAAAACTGTACTTTTGAAGAAGTTGCTTTTCTCCTATGGAATGGAGAACTTCCAAATGAAGCTGAGTTAGCTGAATTTAAAAAAAAGGAAAGATCTTATAGAGATATTTCTGGTGAACTTGTAAATGTCATCAAAAATTTCCCAAAAACTGCTCATCCGATGGATACAATTCGAACAGGGGTAAGTTTTCTTGGGATGGAAGATGAAAGAACTTTTGACAATACTGAAGAGGTTAACCGAGATAAATCTCTAAAACTTCTGGCGGCAATTCCTACGATCATCGCTGCTGATTACCGTACTAGAAAAGGTCTTACAATTATTGCTCCTAAAAACGATCTTAGTTTATCTGAGAACTTTTTCTACATGTGTTTTGGAGAAGTTCCTAATCCTGAAATAGTTAGAGCTTTCGATGTTTCTCTTATTTTATACGCAGAGCATGGTTTTAATGCTTCGACATTTACTTCACGAGTAATAGCATCAACGACTTCCGATATGTATTCTGCAGTAACTGGAGCAATTGGTGCTCTAAAAGGTCCTTTACATGGTGGAGCTAACGAGCAAGTTATGCATATGCTTAAAGAAGTTGGAGAACCTAGCAAAGCAAAAGAATGGATGTTAACAGCACTAAAGGAAAAACGAAAAATCATGGGATTTGGACACAGAGTTTACCGAAGTGGAGACTCAAGAGTTCCAACCATGAAAAAATATGCTCAAAATCTTGGTAAATTTAAAGGTGATACGAAGTGGGATGAAATTTCTCAAATTCTAGAACAAACCATGATTGAGCAAAAAAACATCTACCCAAACCTAGATTTTCCTGCAGGACCTGCTTATTACCTTATGGGTTTTGATATTGATATGTTCACTCCTATTTTTGTCATGGCCAGAATCACAGGATGGACAGCTCATATTATCGAGCAGCATAATGACAACAGAATCATCAGGCCTCTATGTCAATATGTTGGCCCTGGAGAGAGAAAAGTTCAAAAAATATCTGAAAGATAAATAAAAATTGAAAGGCCTTTAATAAATTACTGGTCATCGATAATCGATGACCAGTTTTGATTTTTAAAGATTACTTGCTGCAAAATCCCAATTAACAAGATTCCAAAAAGCATTAATATAGTCTGGTCTAGCATTTCTGTAGTCTATATAATAGGCATGTTCCCAAACATCAATTGTAAGGACTGGTGTAAGTCCATCTGTTAATGGACAACCAGCGTCGTCTGTATTTACAATTTTTAATGATCCAGAAGAGTCTTTAACTAACCAAGTCCAACCTGACCCAAAATTTGTGGCCGCTGAATTTGTGAATTCATCTTTAAACTTTCCAAACGAACCAAAAGCTTTGTTAATTGCTTCTGCTAAAGTGCCAGTAGGTTCACCACCACCATTTGGTTTTAAACAGTTCCAGTAAAAAGTATGGTTGAAAACCTGGGCCGCGTTATTGAAAAGACCTCCAGAAGATTTGCGAATAATATCCTCAAGTGACATTTTAGCAAACTCTGTACCTTCAATTCCTGCATTTAGTTTAGTGACGTAAGCATTATGATGTTTTCCATAGTGATAATCAATTGTTTCAGCAGAAATATGTGGCTCTAGTGCTGTTTTTTCCCAAGGTAGATCTGGTAGATTATGTGCCATTGTTAAGCTCCCTCGTTTCATGAGATTTCTCATGGTTTAATAAAAGTTTTGGATTACTATTTATAGAGCTTAGGCGGAAAATAAGCAAGCTCTAAAGATGTGACAGTATTCAACGTTTCTTACGCACGACATCGTTTTCTGGAAATAAACCTTTACCTGTAGAAAAAAGTATGGATAACCAGCTAAAAAAGGCCAGAAATTCATTGCGCTTTTCAGGTCGCCTTGGTGCCCCTGATTCATCTAATTTTCTTATTAAAGCTTTAACATTTTTTTTATCAGAAGCTGTCATTGAGTCAACTTCAAACTGAAGTCCAAATCCATTTATTCCGTTTACTGAAAAATTGTGAATAACCTTTGCTTTTAGTTTAAGTTTATATTCAAATGATTCAAATTCAATTTCGACAATATCACCTTTAACAAATTCAGGAGATTTTTCTACAAAAACGCCAGATCTAGAAATATTTAAAATTCTGGTCTTAAAACTTTCGTTAACACTACAAGGAATTTCCTTAGTATATCTTGGGTGTGACTCCCACCAACGAATTGATGGATCGAGATAAGCAATTCTAACGGCCGGAACAAGAAGGTAAACAACAACCAAACAGTTTAGTACAAAAAATAAAATAAAAAAAGCAAATAACAAATATGCCCCGTTAGTTAAAAGAATACTCATATACGGCATATTTGCAAAAAATATCCAAATTTCAATAAAAGCAAAGACCCACAAGCTCCATTTTCTAACTCTTAAAATTGCAATACCAGCTATTGGAAACATGAAAAAAAACTCAAATATATGAATATAATTTTTGGTTGAAATTTCACCTACAACGACTGTAAGCGGGGAAATTCTCTCAAAGATACTATAAAAAAGTATTTTTGTTATTGGCTCTAAAATATGCAGAAGCCCTATAAGGATAATGGGCCATGGCTTATAAATCATTTAGAAATCTCCTCTAAATATTCGTCATAATTAGAGTTTATATCCCAAAGTGAAATATTGCAATCAGAAATAATTTTTTTAGCAACCTTCATTCCCATGTAGATACTATGGTCTTGATTATTGTATTTATAACTTCCCGACCTTCCAATACAGTGAATCCCTCTATGTTGATCTAAATGCTCAACTATCTGAGTAATAACCTCCTTATAACCCTTGTAATATATAGGATAAGAATTTTTAATTCTAACGATCTTATAGTTTATAATTTCAAACCTTTTCTGAAAAAGTATCTCAACTAATTCTAAAGAAATCATTTTGAATAATTGATCATCTCCTAAATTCCAGATTTGATCGTTTTCTGAACACCACAATTCACAACACAAAATAGTATTTTTTGAATATTCATTCAAACTTCCCCAGTTTGAAAAATTCGTGACTCTACCTATCTGTTTTTTTTCATCGTTAATATAAATCCAATTATCTTTAAAATAATCATCTTTTGGTAAAACGATATAAACGAGTATAGTAGATCTAAATTTCAGTCTTTGACAAAGTTTTATCAATGAATGTGTTTTTTTTGAAAATAACAGAATAAAATCAGGTAGTGGAATTGTAGATATAATTTGATCAAATTTTTCCCATTGGTTATTTATACAAACTTTATATCTACCTTCAAATTCTTGAATTTCACTCACTTTTGATTCAGTTAAGACTTTGCCACCATTTGATATAATCCTATCTTTCATATTTTCATATATTTTACCTGTTCCCTTTTTTGAATAATAAAACTCATCAATCAAAGTCCGACTTTTATTATTGAAACCTAAAATATTTTTAAAACTCATTTTTCTTATTCTTTGGGCCGCGAAATCAGTATCAAGTTCTTTCGGATCTATACCCCATAGTTTTTTAGTATAGTCACAAAAAAATATTTGATATAACTTCATCCCAAAATTATTAATTCCCCAATCTTCAAATGATTCAACTTTTCTTGGACAAATTTTAGATTTTAAAATCGAAAAAAAACATTGAAATGATGTATAAATTCCTAGTTTCTTCAAAGCACTAAAAATCCTAAGTGGATAGTCATAGAATTTCTGTCGATAAAATATCCTTGTTAGGCGATTAACTGCTATTAAATCCTCTCGTGCAAATTCTTTCCACAACTCATTCACTTCTTGCGACTTTGAAAAAAATCTGTGAGGGCCTAAATCAACGATACTGTCTTCAATGAATAAACTTTTACACATTCCACCCACAGTTTTACTTTTTTCTATTAATTTCACCTCATAGTCATTTTGGGATAACTTAAGTGCGGCGACTAACCCTGCAGGGCCAGCACCAAGTATGAGAATTGATAATTTCTTTTCATTCAAAACGGCATATCCTATATTAGGCTAATTCAATATAAAAAAACCAGGATACAATATGATATCTCAAAGAGGAAAGAAACTTATTCAAAGACCATCTAAAATTGTAGAGGCCTTTTATAAATCAGCAAACGATCTTTATTCCAGCGAAAACCCTGAGGGTTTTTTGAATTTTGGTACTGCAGAAAACTTCTTAGTCGATGATCTACTGCTTCAAAAAATTCAATCATTTCAATATACTCATTCAAAATATAATCACTATAGTTATATGCATGGTATACCTGAACTGCGAGAGTCTTTTACATCTTTCCTAAAAGAATATTTTTGCAACAGAAATTACAATCCAGATAATGTGATCGTTTCAAATGGAGCAACAGGAACCTTAGAAATGATCGCGTATACATTGTTTGATGATGGAGATAAAATTCTAATTCCCTCGCCATATTACACTGGATTTACACAAGATCTGGAACTAAGATTTGGAGTTAATATTGTTCCCTATCAGATGAGTGAGAAATCTTTTGTCTACGATGAAAACTTGATAGAGACGATATTGCATCACAAATATAAGGCAATCCTTATTAATAACCCTCATAATCCAACTTCAAAGATATTTTCAGAAGATTTCTTAAAGAAAATTGTATTGGCCTGCAAGGAAGTCAATACCCATATTATTACCGATGAAGTTTATATTCATTCAACTATAAATGATTCTAAATTTTATAGTTTGTTAAACGAAATCAATTCTTATCAAAATATTCATTTTGTCTATACGATGGCCAAGGACTTTGCTCTATCGGGTTTTAAAACAGGATTCTTCTATTCTGAAAACAATGAACTTGTTAAGGCCATGCAAAATCTGGCCTATTTTTATACTGTTTCAAATTACAACCAAGTTCTTATTGCTGATATAATTAAAGATAATGACTTTATAAAAAAATTAAAAGATGAAAACCAATATAGACTTAACCAAATATACATAAAACTCTCAAATTTTTTTACTTCAAAAAATATAAAATATTTCTACCCTGAAAGAGGTCTATTTATTTACATCTATTTAGGTGATAAAATTAGGCTAAAAAACAACCAATCTATTTATGATAAAGTATTTAATGAATACAAAATAAATATTCTCCCATCAGAGGCATTCGCAGACAAAATTGAAGGGCATTTTCGAATATGTTTTGCTCGTAATGACCTCGAAATTTCTGAATTAATAGATCGACTAGATAAACTTACATCTGAATGACAACACTCTTACTTTTTTGTAAGTTTAAGTTTGTTTACATAATTAGTCTCATAATATGAGATTGAATTATGAAATTTTTCATCTTTATTAGTTTTCTGATCTTTTCAAATTTACTTCACGCTGAAGGGTATAAAGTTAAATGTTCAATTTTGTTACCATTTGTAAGCAAAGCGAGGATAAATGGGGAAATTCACAATTATGATGGGAAAAACAAATGGATCTCAAATCTAAATATTAAAATAACAAAAAAAGGTATTTCTCGTTGGAAAACTTTTAAAAATATCAAAGATGTAGGGATATATTTTTATGATCTTGGTACTGATACCTTTAATTTCTTTCCTACTATTGAAGGGAAGAAAACTCTTATTGTCCTAAGAAAAAATAGTTATCTCTATTCTTCTGTATTTTATGATAATGTTCACTATCCAAGTGAGTGTACTTTTAAAGATTCTTAACTAACCTTCTATTTCAATGATTCCCTCTGAATTTCCAATTTGAATAAAAAGAGGTTTTAGATGTTCCATATTTGGAAATTCAGAAAAGAATATTTTTTTTGCCGCTTGTATCGAATCTGTCTTCATGGGTAAACATAGTCCCAACTTTCCGACAAGAATATCATATCTAAATTCACGAATAAGTTCTGGACAGAATCTGTCTAAAACGACATATTCCGGATCTGCACTTTCAGCAATTTTTTGAAGCTCTTTTTTGGAAACATTTCTATTTCCCTCAAGATTACTCTGAGGCAAAGATAAATTTAAACAATTTTCAATTTGTAAATCCATCTTAAGACCAATCCCTATTGAAGTTATCATTGAATCATCAAAATATTCATTAAATATTTTCTCTATGGCCATAATTAATGAACCCCGATTGCTTCCAGCTATGATTATTGGTTTTTTGGATTCAAGACTATCTCTGATTTTGCTCTCAGTTTTTTCTTTATTTATTTTCTCAGCAAATAACTTCTCATCGAAATTACCGACCCTATCTATTCTCAAGAATACTCCTCCCGATGTTACTGGAGGAATCGCCGCAGTCAGTGTGAATGTTCTACCTTTAATAAATTTCTTAGACAGCACTGGCCTACGTTCATCTATTATATATCCCTCTGGATGAATAAACCTTTCTATTATATTCACAATTTGAGAGTCACTTCTTTCAATTTCTTGAATCTCAATATTGCCATTTCTTTCAATAATTATTTGCTTACTATTAATAATAGAAAAACTACTCACTTCTTTATCTTGAAAATACTTAAAAACAAAACCATTTGGATCACATAGATCTCTCACTTCATTCAATAAGTCATTTTTTCGGTTAATAATATTATTTGAATAAAGGCCGTTTTCAATATTACTATTGATGATATCTTTAATAATATTATCTAATAGGCTTTTATTTTCTACTAGATCATTGAGATAATGTTCTTGAATGACATTTGCATAGATATCTTGAATGATTTCATTATAGTTTTCGATTTGTGAACGGGCCTTAGACTTATCTGTTCTAATATGAAAGCTGTTGCGTTTAGTTTCCAAGTAAGTCAAATACTCTTCTAAATTAATCACTTCAAATTTCAAATTATTTCTTTCTTTCAAATAAAAATCAATAACATCAACTAAAGAAGTTCCAAGCATACTGCAAAACATAAAGTTTTTGACTATATAATTTAAGTCAGGAGAAGGGTTTCGATTATAAAATCTAATGAGAGCTTCAAAACGAGAAACTTCCCTGAAATCATTTAATAGTTTTTCCAATTCAACTTTTATTGATTCATTTGAAAGTTTAAGCGTCTCATGAACTGAGGGTTCAAATGATAGACCTGAATTTGTACACATCTTAATGTTTAATAAAAACTCGGGCAGAAATTCTTTAAAATTGCTCATCGTTAATCCTTTAAATAGTTCAATTCTACCCGTCTAGGTAGAAATAGAAAAGGGTTCTTGGAACTGGATTTTCACGAATAAAATATGGCGCAACCGGCAGGAGTCGAACCTGCGACCACTTGATTCGTAGTCAAGTACTCTATCCAACTGAGCTACGGTTGCGTAAAGAAATTTGTCCGCCTTTTGTAGTACAAACTCTGCGATTTATCAATAAAAAGAAAATTATTCACCATTTCTTATTGAATCTGGAACCTTTCTAAACTGATCAACCGTATCATTTTGATCTGGTCTTAACTTTGGCTTCATTTCATAATAGGGATGGCCTGGCTCAAAAAATAAGTCAGATTCCTTAATCTCTGATCCATCTGGACGATAAAACTCTCCGTTTTTAAAAACAAGAACTTGCATCTCTCCATTCTCACCTATTAATCCAACAGAATGGACCCAATTACTTGCACCTTCAATTGCATAATCTTGGTCTTTTCTGGCCAAGAGCCCAACATTCACAATCCCATTTTTCCTCTGATAAGTGTGAGTATGGCCATAAATCACTCGGTCTACAATTTTTTCCCATTTAGTCACAGCTCCTCCTCTAGCACCTTCGCTTGAAACGTGCCCATGAGCAGTTGTTAAAACTTGCCTCCCTCTGAATGGTATTCCCTCTTCAGTAAAACCTCCAGGAACAGGACCTATAAATTCCTCTTCTCCAGGAACCTTAATGACTATTTTATTCCAATATCTCCTATCTAAGGGTTGTACTAATCCCTCAATCCCATTTCTCAAAACCCATTCCAGTACATTTTGGCCACTTTCTGCTATTTCAAAAAGTTTGGCCCCAACGGCAGCATTTTGATGTTCCTTAATCCAATTTGCATCTTCTAACCAACTATTAAGCCAACCATTGTGATTTGACACAACAATGACGTTATCAATATCTTTGTTTCTTGGATTTGAGTAAAAAGCATTAAAAAAAGCAGTCGCCTGATTTAATGGCCTTATTAATCTTAGCTCATCATTTCTTGCCTTTTTTGCTTGTTTAACAACCTTATTTTTTTCGTGGTGTGAAATCTCTCCGAGATTTAGAAAATCGTGCCAATATATTGCTCTTGGTTGTAATTCCATCACTATACTAAGAAAGTGTTTGAGGACTTCTTGATCAGCGACTACTAAATGTAAATCTCCTGGCACTAAAGCTAGTGGTCTAACTTCTTTTTCAATTTTATCAGTGGAGTAAAAAGTATTAAGGTCCAAGAATCCTTTTTTCTCAGGAATATACTCTAAATGACGAGGATGAAAATCTCCATGAGTAAACTCTTGCAAGATTCCCGGTCTGCCATTTGTTTTCTCAAAGAGTAGAGCTGCAATTTTATGTTTCTTCTGTGCTATTTTATCAGTCTTATGCTGAATTAAATATTTACCATCAAATATTCCTTCTGTGATTGAACCTGTTGTAAAAAGCATCCTATAGTCAACTACCGGGTCATGTATTCCAAGTGTTCTAACCCTCATCTGAGGAGAACCTAAAATTAATGATAAACCTCTGTCTTCATAATCATCTAATCCTGAATTTGGGTCTTTTTGTTTTCCCATAACTTCAATCGTGTCTATTGCCCACTCGTAAGAGAGCCTAATTTGACCAATATCAGGAGGAATAATATGCACATCTTTATCTTCCAATAAAGCTTCGTCAAAATCCATATTTATTGGATCAACAGGAATCACAATTATTGGAGCATTTCCAAAACTGTTTGATTTTGATTTTGAAATTGTTTTAAGGGCCGCAAGTGCATCAATATTAACATCTCTTCCTGCAGAAGCTCCTACAATAATATAACTATCAGCTTTTTCAATCGCCTCTTTTAATTTTTCATACTTTTCTGGTGTAAAAATTGCTGAATGATAAACTCTCTTAAATGTCGATCCTCTTTTATCTCTTTCTTTTGCAATGTCTAAAATTTCATTAAAGTGATCAAATAATTTACCTTTTCCGATAAGCCCCTTCAAAGTTCCAGATTTTAAATTCATCTCATTTTCTAAATGTTCTTCAGTAGGAGTCCACCCATGGGCCTTGCAAAATTCGGTGTATGCTTTAATAAATTTATTTCTAATAACTTCTAAATCTTTTGAATCCTCTGCGAAAATTCTTAGATTAATTTCATTTTTTTTTCCAACAATAAGCTTTTTCACTTCACTGAATTCATATCCCATTTCATTTGCAAGCTCTTCATTAGATGGTAAACGTAAGTTCTCTTTCAAATACTTTAAACTTGACTTCACAGCGTCACTATAAAATGAACTCCAAAATTCAGGATAAATATCCCTAGACAGTTCTAAAAGTTTTTTAACACCTTTAGGAAGTTCCTTTTCTTTGAAAGGATCAAAATCTATGTTTTTCATATTCAAAGAGATCATCAACTCATCAAACTTTGGTAGTCTCTTAAATTTTTTTAGATCTGAATATATTTTTTCAGATATCTTCTTGAGTAAATTTTTTGATTCAGCTGAAAGCATCAGCTCCTCACAACTAGGACCTGCAAAACATTCAAAGGTAAAAAGAAAGAGGAATAAGAAACTTAATCGCTTAAACATTTTGTTACCTCATTTTGTTTTGACAGTAATTTACCTGTAAATGAGAAAGAATTTTTTTCTTTTCTTTTTCAGTAATATTTGGCTCACCAATCAGCTCTTCCAGTTTCGCTTTCCTAAAACTACCATTTGCTTTTATAACAGTTTGCTCATAATATGCTTTTTTGCGAATATTAGAATGAAAGTCAGCACTTAAAAAAATTACTTTCACTTTAGAAGAATTTCTAGCAACTAATGCTTTCATTTTTTCTGCAAACAAATCAACCGTTGCAGTATTGTCGTCAGCGAATATTAAAGTATGTAGAGGTTTTAAAGCTCGACCATCTTGATCTAATTTAATTTCTTCTTCGTTAATAGGTACCTTTTGTAACTCTTTAAATTGTTCGATAGCATAATTCACTTTTCGAACATTTGGTCGGCCTTCAAGATCGTAATGGTCCATAGACGATGATCTTGCACTAATAAAATGATCTGGAGTGCGATTGATTAATTTTCTTTTCAATAAATGACTGGACCATTCTATAAAATCTTCCTGAGAGTGATTTCTCATAGTCAAAATGGCCACAATATTTGTTTTAACATTTAACGCCGCTTGAAATAACGAAAAAAATCTTCCACGCCAGTCCGTATTATTATTCTTTACGTTCTTTTCTGCTGCCAATTGTTGCTCTAATAAGAAATTTCGGCCCTGAAAACTTTTTCCAAAATATTCATACGTTTCATAACTATTTATTTCTCTGGCCTCGTAAATACCAGGGATAAATTTTCTTCCATCAGTCAGTGTGATTGGAATAGTATTCCCTGGAAAACCGGGACCTTTTGATAATTTGTCTTTGACTCTTTCAAAATCCCAAGAACTCAATTCTATAATGGGTTCATATTCTTCATAATCTGGCAGAATAACATCAGTTCTTCTTTCTACAAGGTAAAGTTTATGGGGAGTATCAAAACCACCCTTATATTCTTCTCTGTGCTCAACAATGGTGTTATCGAAATCCATTAAGTATAGCGTTATTGCCATGGTCTTTTGGGTAAAAAGCATTCCAATAAATAGCAAAATATAACTCATAAATTTCTCTGTTTAAAAAATTTTTATTTATAAACAAAAACAGTTTCTCTTTAAAATAGTGTATTTATCAAGTTTTATTTGCAAACTAATGAATATTGAACAATTGCCTGTAACTAAATGATTTTAGAAAAATAAAGTCAGAATTTTTAAGAAAAGAAATAAAAAATTAGTATTAAACTAGGACAACTCGCCTTCTTTTTCGAGTATATCATGTGATTCATGAAAATGCTCTTCAAGATCATCAATCACCTCCTCACCCTCTATCTCTCCAGCATTGGGATCATTGAAAATTTCCCTATTAAACTCTCCTTCAGTTTGTGCAATGATGATTGAAGCACAAGCGTCGCCAGATATATTTACAGCTGTTCTGGCCATATCTAAAAGCCTATCAACTCCGATGATAAGTGCAATTCCATCTACAGGTAAATTAACTTGAACTAAAACCATGGAAAGAGTAATCAGACCAACCCCGGGAACACCGGCCGTTCCTACAGATGCTAAAGTTGCCGTTAGGATCACTGAGAGAAAATCATTAAAGGAAAGCGGATGGTTGTACACTTGAGAAATAAAAATGACTGCAACTCCCTGCATAATTGCAGTTCCGTCCATATTTATAGTTGCACCAAATGGAATCGTAAATGAGGTGATCCCTTTTGAAACACCAAGTCTTTTATTTACTGTACGCATTGTGACAGGAATCGTTGCATTTGAGCTGGCAGTAGAAAAAGCTACAAGTAGCGTAGAGTAAAACTTTTTAAGGAAGGTAAAAAAATTCACTCTGCCCAAAAGAGTAAGAGATCCCCCATAGACTAGAAACAAGTGAACTAATAATACAAAAATAACTGTTAACATGTATTTACCTAAGGGAATCATTGCAGATAGGCCTTCAACTGCAAATACTTTTGCAATAAGACAAAAGATTCCAAAGGGAGCAATTAACATGACTAGTGTGACCATTTTCATAACGACTTCATTGGCCTGATGGAAAATGGCCAAAATCCTATCGGCCTTTTTACCTAGAGATGCAATGGCCATTCCAAGCAGAAGTGAGAAAAAAATAACCTGTAACATTTCCCCTTTTACCATTGAATCAAAAGGATTTTCCGGAATTATTTGTATAAGAACTTGCGCAAAACTTGGGGCCTCTTTTGAAGCAAAGGCCGTTGCTCCAGTATTTACTGTTAGGCCATCTCCTGGCCCGATTAATTTTGCGAAAAATAGTGCAAGAGCTATAGCAATACCAGTTGTGAGCATATAGAACGCCAGAGTTTTTCCACCTACTCTACCCAATTTTTTTATATCACCAATACCTGTTACACCACAGACAAGAGAAATCAGAACAAGTGGAACAACCAACATTTTAATTGAATTGATGAATACTTTTCCAAGTACAGTGAACATACCATCAATGAGATATGTATTTATAAATAAAACAACTTGTTTAAAAAATTCAGCTTTTTCGATTAAACCATCTTTTTCAAGCAGTACAACTGAAGTTGACAGCTTTGACATCAAAACATTTAGTATAGTTCCAAAACAAGCTCCCACTATTAATGAAATGAGAATCATTGTCGTCAAGCCAAACTTTCCCTTTAGCGTCATGTCAAATCTCCTGTATTACAAAAGTTACTTTTGAAAAAGTGGTTTACCCTAACAAAAAAATAACACAATCGTTTAAACAGAAAATAAGGTAGATTACAAGGAAAACATTGTATTACGCAATTTTTATTTACGCCCTATGCGCCAATTGCTCTCTTTAGCATACTGACCAGCGTATACAATTATTTATTTTTAAGAAGCCTAAAATTGTTAGAAGCTATTCGTCAATCGATACATTTATTGATCTTGTTCTAAGACCATTTTTAAATCTAATAAGTAGATAATCTTCATCAGTATCTGGGTTAAGTTTAATTTCTTCTAAAATTTCGTTAATGAATTCAAAAAGGATATCCTCAGCAGACTCACTTGAATCATCCATTTCCTCTTCTTCAGTCTCATCATCATATTCCTCATATTCATCGTCGATTTCATCTTCAATTTCCTCTTCTAATGTTATTTTTCTCATTCTTTTTAATGCATTCTCAACCAATGGATTTGAACCATCTAATGCTTTATATCCGAGATCAAATATCCTTTGAAATTCACGTTCACCAATAATATTGTAATCAAGCTCTGTGTTCTCTAACTCTTCTGTTAACAAACGCTCTATGAGATCATATGAGGCAGGGGACCCATCCTCTTTCAAGATGAAATCTTGTTCATCTTTACTATATTCAACAATCTCTCTTACATTTGAGATTGCATTGATAAGTGTTGGATTAATAGCGCTTTGAATCTGAGTTTGGTTCATAAAAACTTCCTTGTTTTATTCTATATTTATTTTAACTTGGGCCAAAATAAGTTCAACATTTTTTTCAACATTTTTTTTGGCCAACACATTGAATTTCCGAAATAAATCAAATCAAAAGAGTCAAGTTTATTGGCCGACTTTCCGAAAACTTATACGTGAAAATAAATTTACTGGTTTCCACTATCATAGGTATATTGGGCATGATTTATTCAGTTATCCAGATCTCTTTTTATATATTTACAAAAGAGTCTTTTAAAATTGGGTGTCATGCAGATCGCATTTTTGAAATACATAAAAAGAAAATTTCTGAAATAAAAAACAAGAAATACGACCCATTTGTTTATAAATACGTAGTTGCAATAAACATAGATAAAAAAGAATATATTTTAAAATCGATCGAGAGCTTAAAAGGTTTAAAATTAGATTATTTTGATCTCTTTGCATTTCATACATGCTCTAACAAAGAAAACAAAACTGTATCATTGATTGCATACGAAAATCAGCTCAATCAACTTGATACAGAATTGGACTTTAATATAAGTCATTTAAATCAAAACAAGCAATACATCATTTATAAAAGTGATTTAAAAATACTGTGCCATCTAGAAAAAATCATTAAAGATTATGAACGTATAAATACGGTAATTGAACGAAATATAGACGGGAGAAGTACTGCTTCAAAGATAGATGATAAGTCTGAAAGATTTAAAGATGATTTGAAACAACTCATGGATAAATATGATCGATCAAAAAATCAGATCTCTAAGAAATGGGATATTAATATTAGTTCTAATTGTAGTTATTAAACCCTCTTTTGGAGAGAATACAGAAGAACACAGAGGAATCTGTAATGATAAGATTGCTCAGAACTATTATTTTAAAGCATTTAATTTTCAACAAAATAATGAAACAGATAAAGCACTAGAACAATATCATTTATGCATTCAAAAGGAACCCCACTGCGTAAGTTGCCAATATGAAATTGGTTGGTCATATTGGCAAAAATCAAATTGGGGAAAAGTTCTTTACCATTGGGATATTGTTAAACAGTTAGATTCTAAACATGAACTTGTTAAACAGTTCATTCCTATAGTTAATGATAATCTCAATATTGTCCAAGGGAAAAAAAGAAGTTTAGACCTTAAAAGGAATATCAAACTTTTAACGAAATCGACTCCCGATGATTCTCAAGTTCAGCTATTGTATAAAACAAGATGCCAATCATATAATAAAAGTTCGGCCAATCCACTCGATATTTATACCCCAAGTATCTACTCTCCAAAATCAGTCAAATTTTCAAGTGATGATAAATATGTGTTTGTGAATTCATTAGAATCTTTTCAAACTTTGGTATTTAAACATGACAAATGTGAACTAGTGACTAAAATCAGACATCACTTTGATGAGTCTAAAGAGCGCTTATTTGTAGCATCTCCTTGGTTTGAGTTTCATAAACCAGATAATGTTTCTGATAAAAAATATTTTGATGGAAAACCAGTTGAAATGGAACTTTCTCATAGCGGGAAATATCTTTGGATTAGTTACTATCGTCGTTCTTATGATGAATTTGCGATCTTACCATCTGCAATTGGAGTTATCAGTACGGATGACTTTACTTTCAAAAAAGTTTTTGAAACTGGCCCTATACCTAAAATATTAAAAAAATCACCAGATGAAAATTTCATGGCCGTTTCAAATTGGGGAAATAACACCATAACAATTTTTGATATTAAATCTCCTGATATTAATAAATTCAAATATCACCAAAAACTTGTAGTCGATGAATCGTATTCTCCTGTCACATATAGCAAAGATCGTGATAAAGATTGTGGACTTTGTATAAGAGGGCTAGCATTCACACCTGATAGTCAATACTTACTAGTTTCAAGGATGAAAAAAACTGGTATCAGTGTCTTCCAACGTAACAATATAAATCAATTTGAATTGCTTGGAACATTAGATGGTCAGTGTTATGGGCCCAGAGATCTTCTCATAGATAGTACTGGGGATAATTTATATGCAACTTGTAATTCAAATGGTGCAATATTAAAATTGGATATTAAAACCTCAATTAGTTTATTAAGTCAGCAAAAAAATGTCGGTAAAGATAACCATATTAAATTAACAGCAAATAATTCAAATTTTATAAAAAAGGTCATAGGCCAAGGACCAAGATCAATGAAGTTTTCTAATGATCATAAATATCTATTCGTAGCTGTAAATCAAACCAGTGAATTAATAGTTGTTGAAGTCAATAATCTAAATATCATTTCAACAATACCTGTCGATAGTTATCCTGTAGGACTTGGAATATCAAACTCAGGTGATGAAATATGGACGACAAGTCAGGGAAGAAATTCTAAAGGAGGAAATTCTGTAGGAATCTATTATATTAGATATCCAGAACTTGAGAAAATTAGACCAGATATAAATTAATATTATTACAATCAAAATCCGATAGGTTTTATAGAATTTTGAAATTCAAATAAATGTGAAATAAAAAATGATTTTTAAAAATAACAAATTTTATAGACAAATATTAGAAATGAAAATCCTTGGGGAAAAATATTTTCATTTAACTGGATCGGAGACTTCAAAACTGTTGCCAATTATTTACATCTTTATCGCAAACTCAACACTAATTTTTACTTTTTATAACTTGTTCTATCATCTTGCAATCAAACTATCGATAATGGGTATATTTAAATCCCTTGTTTTTTTAATTTTTCAAATACCTCTCATTAATTATTTAAATTTAAGAGCAATAGGTATTATTTCTGCTCAAAATTTATTTTATTTTAAAAATGAAGCAAAAATTATAAATTTAAAAGGTAAAGAATTGAACTTTTTTAATTTTTCTTTTTCGCTCTTATTTCTTAAAATTTTAAAATTAATAGATCAAAAAAATGAAAATAAGTTAACTACTACTCTAAAGGAATCGGTTGTCGATGAGTATATGAATGTATTTGACTTTGCTCTTATTTACCCGCCACATATTTTAGCATTAGGTCATGCTAGGTTAAAAGAACTCCCAGGTACACTAGAAAATTTTATAGATTCCTTACCACAACCAATTAAAGAAATATCAGTACAGCAACCGATAAAACACTTAAATTTTAATATCCTCAAAAATATTTTTGTACCTTCTTTGATTGTCTCTACTACGGTAGGAATAATATTCAGTCATTCGTTTATCCAATCATGGAGCTTTAAATTTACTAATGCTGTATCTCTGAATCTATTCCCAATCTTTGGAACGATTGCAGTTTTCTATTCCTTTCTTTTATTTTTAAATTCTATTGTTGCTTTTTTGAACTCATCATATTTTTCAATATTTTATATCGCACTTACTAAATCTTCTGAAATAGATGATAAGTTTAAACTTAGGATTAACAAATTTCTTGATCATAATGATCGATTAAATGGAATCACAATCATCTCAAAAGATATGCCCAATCAAATGAAACCTTCTACCCCTGATAAATTATTGAAAAAAATTGCAAATACTTTTCAAAAAAATGTTGAAAACGGCGTAAATACAAAGAAAATCACTCTCGCTCTTCTTAAAAAGGGTTATTCAAAAGAAGACATTGAAAAAGGCCATGCTCTCTTTAAAAAAAATAAACATAGTGCTTAAAATCTAAAAATAAAACCGACTCCAGGAAGCAAACTTTCTTTATCATTATTACTTACATCATTTCCAAAAAACTTTATATACTTTGCATTTATGTTAAGAGCAATTTTCTGATCGAACCAAAAATTAAAACCAAAAGTATATTGCATATACGAAAGTTCAATATTGTCAAAATTTATAAAATCTATAAATAGTTCATCTCTCTGATCACTATTTAGGTTTTTTCCTTTCCATTTTACCCAATTGTAGCGAGTTACTATATAAGTTTCAAACCAGTCAACTTTATAACTTAAAACAGGTCCAATGAAAAAACCACTTGATTCTACAACATCTATGCCTAAAAAAACTCCTCCAAGTCCAGAAAAAGAAAATCCTTCATCTTGACTATTTAGTAGAGCATACTTTCCTGACAGACCTATAACAGGTGCTGCTTGAGCTTCTATAAGAAAACTTACATCTAAGTTTTCACTAACCCCAATAGAAGTGCCTAGGTAGAGAGCAGGAGAGAATCCAGTATCAATTTCCCAGTTTCCTTCACCTAAAGTCCTTGCCGTTTTCGTTGAAGTATATGGTGCTAAAGAACATGAACTAATAAAAAATAATATAAAAAGTAAGGATAAAAAATGCATTTATCTTATTAAATCATTAATGGTTTGAAGTTTTTGTAAATTTGGTTCATTTGATCATAAGGTTTTGAATTAATATTAAACATTTTCATGGCCTTCACCAATGATTTTTCATGTTTATTGAAACTACTTTTTAAAATACACAGCTCACTAGTCTCATCTTTCGCGCACTCCTCTTTAATTACAGAAATAACCAATTTAAAAAGCATTTCATAAGCAGATAATTTTTGAGAAATGTGCTTCCCCCTAGTTGATAGATGATTTAAAAAATTTAAAAAATGATTGTTTAACTCTATAGCAAATTTTCCTTTTTCTTTAATTTGGGGAAATGAGTGTAAGAGTATATTTTTGCAATAAATGATATTTTCATCATATAAACCATCTTGAAAAATCTTTATATAATTAAAATTAGGTATAATCGCCTCATAATTTTTAAATAGCTCAACCATTTTTACATCACATCCAAATCCTTTTCTTGCATAAATATAAAGCAGACCATCAATAATTTTGGTATCAGAAGGCGCTCTCTTTGATCGGTTTTTGGTAACATTGCTTAACATTTTTTCCATTGCAGATATGTTGCTGGTTTGAGTTGCAAGAGAGAGTTTTTTAATATCATCACTTTTAATTTTACTTTCTTCTGAAAGAATTTTGATCCCGGTTGCATATATAGATATATTTTTCCCATATCTAGAACTATAATTTACTACAACACCATTAGCTCCACATTTTCTAGCTTCTACTTTTAATTCATCATAGTAATCATCCGCCGACGTTTTAAGTGAAAATTCAGTATTTCTCACGAGATCAATTTTACAAATTTCTTCATATACAAGATCAGGATAATGAGCCGCAAAAACTTGGACAGGCTCATTTTCTGGAAGTCGAGAATAAATTTTATCCCCTATTTTTTCCACTTTTGTAGAAGAACATGATGTCATCAAAATAACGATGGCCAAACACATTAATAATTTCATATTAACCTTTTGATTTAATTATGATGTCCATTATGCCTTTAGTTCTGAATTAAATCAAATAATACAAATTGCAAAATATTGAAATATCCTGTCCATAACATTGATTTATTAATAATATGTATTATTATTATAAAGAATAGAATAGATATGAAAAACTGACGGTTTATATATTGCCACTACCAAGGGAAAAATATTAATAAATGTAAATTAAATTACAAATCTCTCTTTTTTTTCATCATAATATCTTTCTCAATATATTCAGCAGAAGAATTGTCTGAATTTAATTTCACCGTATTAAACAATACATATATTTTTGATGTACCAGGGTATAATTACGCTATATTTATAAAAGCAAAAGATAACAATCAAAAAAATCTTCCTCAAGCAACATACATTACAGAACAAACTGCTTTGAAAATTATTGATGAAAAAATTGAAGATGACATAAAATATGTTCAAGTTAAAATGGAAAATTCAAAAACAGGATGGCTAGAAAAAGAGCAATTATCTATACGCCAAAAGTCCTGTGAAATATGTGAAGAAAGTAAGATCGATAACTCAAACTTGCCAATTTCTCCTGAAATGCAACAAAAAATACTCAATACCAATGTCTTTATCGCCCCTCCTTTAAAAATGACTTATAACAGAAATGGAAGACTTGAAAATGTCAATTGCCCTAACTATATTTCTTCAAGTGATGGCAGTTACGGAGACATTGGTAATTTATTAGTTAAAGAAATCACAGGCCAGGGCCACTCCACTGACAGGTGGAACTATTTTAATTCAAATGAAATTCCAGGATTAGAAGAGATTTGCCCTAATTTTAAGACTTTTTCAGAGATTCAAAAAGTTAATTTTTGGATTTGGTTTTTTACTGCAATTGCTTGGGATGAAGGATCTTGCCAAACAAATGTCATAAGGTACGATGCAACTAACGATACAGCTGCAGGTGAACTTCAGATTCCTGAGTCTTGGTCTCATAGAAAATGGCGGGGACCAGGTTGCAATGCTTTTGAAGAAAAATTGCATGGAATAAATAATGAAAAACAAAAAACCATAAATACTTTTTATATGACTAACTATAAGAATTATATTCCTTGTGCGGTTGAGATCTTCAGTGGTGCTATATGTGGATTTTATAGTGTAAGAAAATATCCTTTGAAATGTAATGGGACTGCAAGATCACCCTTTGGTAGACATATGTATTGGGAAAAACTTAGATCAAAAAAGCAAAATGAAAATACGATAATTTCAATGGTAAAACAATATCCCTACTGTATTAATGGAACTAAAAATGAATCTATTTAAAATGATTATTTCTTTAAACTTGTTTATATCGTTCTTGGGCGCCTCTGAATCGCCTGGTTTAGATTATTTTATTCCAGGTGAATACTACCTTATTGAAGGAAATGATCCGTGTACAGACACTTATGTAGGTACACTTCTTGATGAAAAAACAGGCCAGATTGATTTTATGCTTGGACAAAACATTATATTTTCTAATGTTACTAATAAATCTGTGGCAATCAACTCTCAACAAAACAAGGCCATCATTGAAGGTAAAGTTAAACGAGAAGGAAAAACCCTACAGCGACAAACTCTCATAGACGCCGAAATCGAAAAAATCAGGAGAGAAGAGTCAATCACATTTGACTCGAATAAAATCAAATACCAACTTGAAATATTTAAGGGAAGCGAAAGTATTAAACAAGTTAAATGTTTTTATATGAGATTAGAAAAATAATTCTAAGATATGACAACTTTTTAAAATAGACTATATATTGTTTAAATGTATTGACTGCTATCAGATCTGACACTCAGCTTATAGAGGGCGTCTCGATCGATTAATGCTACTCTGATCTTCTGAAGCATTCCCCCCAAGCTGTAGAGTAGCTTTTTAGATAGAGATGGTTTTGAAGCTCAAGTGCCGAGATACCTCTCTTTCCAAACATCATAAAAAATAATCCATTTAACCATTTGCCAAGCGGGATTTTTGAAGGTAAGACCTTCACTTCACCATTTCGAGACATTCCAAATATTACATCTTCACTCCAATCAATATTGGCCTTTAAGCATTTTTCTGCAATCTTACGCTTTAAGCGATCATATATTTCGTTATCATTAGACATTATTACCCCTAAACACCTAATTCCATGTACTTCTATAGTGACTTCTATCTAAACTTCTGGACTTACTTCTATTAATAATAATGATAAAGGTAATAGTAAAAAGATGGGTAATTTTTGATCATCAATTATATATTGGTTTGTTTGATTTTTGACCTCTTTGAGGGGTTATTATAGACAAATCTCTATCAATAATTCTCTTAAATTATTTTCCGGTTATTTTTCCAGTTTTTTCAAATTCTCTATATTATAGGCCATTGAGATCATTAACTTGTTACGTTTCTCCTATCATCAAACAGATCTCTGCTTGACCCCACTAAAAGGCCCATTAGGCTAATTCATATAATTTTGCGGAGGTATTATGAATATCTTAAAATCCAAAGAAAACACGACGCCCTCTTTAGAGGATTTAAAGAAAATTCAGGCCAAAAAATTTGGTCTATCAATTAAAGAACTTAATCAACTATATGAGGGCAAATCTTGTCCAAAATATGGAACTAAAGAACTTCTCCATATTAGAAAAGTTAAAGGTGGAAAGTTAGTCGTTTTTAATATTTCAGAAAAACATAGAGGTGAAAAGATATCTATTGACAGAAGAAAACTTAAAAATCAGAAGAATAGCTCATTGGATTCATCTGATACTAAAAAATCATAATATGATTCCGGTAACATATTCGCGTGAATTTCATACTGGCTCGTTGCTTCAATGATATTTGGGACTAACTGCTTTTTCTCAGGTAGCGATAGTTTATGAAAAAATAAATTGATGAGTGCTAAAGCCTTCTCAATATAATCTTTCTCCATTAATCCAGTAATAAAATTGACAAGCCCTATCTCATACTCACTTTTTGCAAGATCTTTTTGAGCCCTTGGAATTACGACCACTGTTTTCAATTTTTTGTTCTTCACTATTACTTTTTTCATTTCAAATCTCCTATAGACGTCATTCTAATATTTTGATGATGGATCTTAATCAGAGGAATTGATCTCTTTTGTAGGATGTGGTGGCGAATATTGAACTTTTAACAATTCATGGAGGAACAATGGCCTACACATTAAAGAGAGATAAAAAGGGGAACAGTTATTATTCATTTATGGTTTATGACTCAAAACAAGGTAAAAACATCAGGCTCAAGAAATCTGAAATTCAAAACCGATTCGGGCGAGATATTGCAACAAAAGAAGAGGCCATACAAGTTGATAAATCATTAAAGGCTGAGTTTGATAGCGCTCGTATGCGCTTTAAACGGCAACTTGAGTGGCAGGATAAGTACTATAATTTCAAGAGCCTTCTCGATAAATACACCCAAATGCAAAAACGTAAATCTCCCTATGGGTATAAAAACAGTGTTCATTATTTGAAGTATTACGTTCTTCCTTATTTTTTGAATGTGGCCAAGAGTAATAATATCAATAATTGGCATCTCAATTATAGGAAATTCAAAGTATGGCTTGAAGATGACGCTAGACTCATTAGAAATCCAAATAAGAAAATATCTTACAGCTCAATGAATCACGCAGTTAAATCTCTCAATACTTTCATGAGGCATCTAAAGAACGAAGGTATCGTTAATCAGCTTCACATTTGTGAGGCCTTTGATGAGTCAAAGTTGAATGAAAAGTCTATTGATGATGTTATTGAAGAGAATGATAGCTGGATAGTTTACAAAAAACTTCTTGAGTTGGGTTATCAAAATGAAGCTGAGTTCTTCTTGATGCTCTATTGGACAGGTATGAGATTTAATGAAGGGCTTGGGATTTCACTGGCTGATATTTATAAAGGGGAGATCAGTAGAGATTCATTAAAGAACTTACTCAGGCGTAATCTCATTTTTATAAGGATGACAAAAACATACCAGATGATTACCTGTATCGTTATTTCGGCTTTTTTACGCTCTCATCTCAACCAGACAATGACGGATCGAAATCAATTGTCAGAGATAAATTGAATCAGGTCTTGAAAAAGCCTCTTAAAATAAAGAAGGCCATCAATGAGCGTAACACTCGAATAATTCCCATTGTCTGTGAAGAGCTTTGGAAAATATTATCGAAAAGGGCCAAGATTCAATATAGAGACTGGAAGAATCACTCTCTGCTTTCAAGAAATAAATCGGACTATCTCTTATTTGAAGGCATTGTTCAAACGACTTCTATGTTTCGATTAAAAGAGGCATTTGAAAAATCAGGACTCAAGTATAAATCATGGCATTGTTGTCGACATAGTAGAGGGACATTTCTTCACGGTAAGACTGGAGATAAAGAGCTTTCAATGCTGTGGCTTGGTCATGCCAGTGAGAAAGTGCACTCAAAATATATTCACACTTATGAAGGATTAATGAGAGAAATCAAGGCCAAAGATATGTGTTGGGAAGAGTAGTGCAGATTAGTTGTTTTTATTGCCTCTCAATAACTGTTGTCTTGAATATTATGTCATGCAAAGCTTTTTTGTCAGAACGAATCAACCCCATTAGATAACCAATTCCGAGTATCAAGCCAGATAATGATTTTCCGAAAGAGTCTCTTAGTCCTCCGGTTACAAAGCTCAATTTTTCATTTTTATTATTTACAACCTGAAGATTAAAAATAAGCTTTCCAGGAGTCGCCATTTTAGTTGAGTAAAAATATCCACCATATACAAAATCTAAAGCTATATTAACAAAAAAAAGGGTAAGGCTTGGTAACTGGGCAAGTTTAACCATAGGTCCAAATACATAGTTCGCAATAATCATAATTAATATCTTATCTATAATCGCTGCTACAATTCTTTTGCCAGAAGGTGCCAAACTGACTGACTCGGAGTTTAATGAGATGGTGCTTTTAGCTTCACCTGTATTTTCATTTAAGTACTCATTTAAAATTGACTTCTCATCATTATTAGATTTCATAAAACCCACTTCTCTATTACAATAATAAGATACTATTGTAAAAAATGGTAGATAATTATGACAAAGCTTGAAGATGTATTAAAAGACTTTGATAGACGACTAAGTTCTTTAGAAGAACAAATTTCAAAAACACGACAATCAGAACCTCCCATTTCTAACGTGAATAAAAATGAGTCCATTACATTAAGGGATCAACCTAAGCTTGAATCAAAAAGTAACATTTCAAAACCCATTAATAAAAACTTTCAACATAAGAAACCAATTAATGAACCATCAATTGACTCCTCCTCAGTTCTGGCAATTATTGGAATCATTTTTGTAATTTTAGCAGGTGTCTTTTTTATAAAAATTACCATTGATTCAGGATGGCTTACTCCTATTCGTCAAATTTTATTAGCAACAGGGACAGGCTTAACATTTTTCTTTATTCCACATTTTTTCCCTAAAGCTGAAAAGGAGTATGGAGCCCTATTAGCTGGAGCAGGTACCACAATTTTACATTTAACTTGGCTAGGAGCTTATTTTTATCACCATATTTTAAATACTAACTCAGCACTTATATGTGCTACTTTAGTTGGTATTTTTTCAATTTTCGCCAACTTCAATAAAGGTAACCGTGCTTATATTTTAGTTGCAATGGCGGGAACTTATTTATCTGCACCTATTATTGGATACAATACTGGTGAACTCTCTGTGCTTTCTGTTTTTCTCATTATTTGGAACATATCTTTCTCTGCTACTTCTTTAATTAATAAACGTCGTGATATCATGTTCATCGCTAGTTACTATGCCGTATTTACTGTTTTATTATTATCAGGAAAGGCATCCGGCCGTGATCAGCAAAGCGACCTATTAATTTTACAACTTATACAGTTCGTAATTTTTTCGTCAGCAATGACTGCTTACTCTGTTTACCACAAAAGCCCTCTCTCTTCGGACGAAAGCATCGCTGTATTACCATTACTACTGCTGTTTTACTTTTCTACAGGGCACTTAATATCCTCTATTAATCCTAGCTTTGCTCCTTGGTTTGGAATAACTATTGGTGGACTTGTCTTAGCAATTTATTTTTTTGCGAAATCTTATCTTAAAAATGACATCAAAAGTGGTCCTTCATTTACTGCTTTCTCGGCAATTACTTTTGTTCATAGCTTTTACTTCCAATTACTAAGTGAATCAGTTAAGCCTCTTGCTGCTTTACTCATTGGAGTTATTATAATGGCCATGTGGAGTCAGAGTGAAAACGCTAGAAAGCAATTTTTTTGGCCTTTAATGGTTCTATTTTCAACTTTTGTATACGGCGCAATTTTGACAATTATATCTACGAAATCAATAGGAGAAATTTATTTATATAATTGGGCATATGGGGTTGTTGCATTAGTTGCTGTTATTAAACTCGCTTCAAACAAAAACATTGAATCTGACACAATAAAGTATTCCCCCTTACTTCTAGGATTTGGACACCTTCAAGTAATGTTAGGTCTATACAGGTTTTCGCAACAAATTTCCTGGTCAGGAGCTCTCTTTGTAACTATCACTTGGGGTATTTATGCCGCAGTCATTCTTTCTATTTCTTGCTGGCGACGGGATAAAACTCTAGGTAATTCAGCTCTAACTATTTTGCTGGCAGTAAGTTTAAAAGCATTTTTCTATGACCTAAGTAATACAAGTAACCTTATTCGAGTGGGCTGCCTTTTAGCTGAAGGGCTACTGCTGTATTGTTGTGGTTGGATCTTTAAGAAAATGCAGAAATGGGACGAAAATTAAAAATTTTGCGTCGAACTTTTGAACCTTTTCAACACCCAAAACTAAAAAGAGCGATCAAAAACCGAATAATCTCAGGTGCTTGTCGCTCTTAAAAAGTTCAAATATGGCGGAGACGCCGAGATTCGAACTCGGGGTACCCGAAGGTACGACACCTTAGCAAGGTGCTGGATTAAGCCACTCTCCCACGTCTCCGAACATTATAAAAAAAAGTGGCGGAGGACACAGGATTCGAACCTGCGGACCCGTGAAGGTCAATGGTTTTCAAAACCACCGCTTTCGACCACTCAGCCAATCCTCCGCATTGTGAGCACAGATACTAATCACAAAGATAGAAAATGGCAAGAAAATGTTATTTTTTCAGTGTGTTTATTAAGGACTTAATTTGCTGCACTTCTTGTGAATTCGTTTCAAGGTTTAAATAGGATTCAAATGAATTTATCGCCATGTCACTTTGGCCTAATTTTAAATAAAGATATCCCAAATTTTTATGTGCAGCAGCATTAGTTTTATCTATTTTAACAACTCTATAAAATAATTGTTGTGCTTCCTCAAATTTATTTTGTTTAAATTTCATTCTCCCAAGTGCTAATAATCCTTCCACATATTTTGAATTTAAAGAAATTGATTTTTCAAAACTTTTTCTCGCCTCTTTATAATTTTCTTTGATGTAATAAATTTCACCAAGAATATAATGTCCATTCTCAATATTTGGATTGTACTGAATTTCAAGTTGTGCATGCTTTGAAGCTTCTTCTATATTATTTAGTTTCAAGTAAGTTTTTGCTAGAAGATAGTTTATTTTTGGGTAGTCATTCAATCTTTTAAAAACTTTATCATAAGATTTTAGGGCCTCTTCATAATTTTCATTCAAATAATAATATTCACCAAGCTTTATATGAATATCTAAATTACCTGGATTTATATAAAGAAGTTCATTCGAATATTTGAGTAAATTTTTTGAATCGTTGTTTAAGACTGCTTGTTTAATTAAGAATTCATAAAATGATTCTATAGAAGTGCTAATTTGTTCCAATTTTTTTCTAACATTTTCATACTCAAAATTCTTGCCCACTCTGTAATAAAACTGAGCAATTTGTGCCAAATAATAAGGATTGTTTCCATCATTTTTAAGTAAACTTTCTAAATATCCAATGGCCTTATTTGTTTCTCCCTCTTCAGCAACTATTTTTGCATAAAGAATATGGTAATCATAATTTTCAGGATCAAAACTCAAAGCATCATTGATGTATATTTTTGCCAATTTATAACGGCCATAAGTGAATAAAAAATTAGCTAATTTGTAATAAAGATCTGACTCAATAGGATTCAAATCTATTGCTGTTTTAAAATTTTTTATCGCCTCAGAGAAAAAACCTCTTATACCATTATATTCAGCTATCAATAAACTAAACCTATAGTTTTTAGAGAATTCAGTACTTCCTAAATGTAATAAATCTCGATATCCTTTTTCTAATTTTCCAATGTGGAAAAGAGTATTGATATATCTATAGTTTACTCTTGGATCTAGTGGAAATTTTTTTCTTAATTCAGTGAGCTTATCTATAGCATATTGAAAAAATCCTCTTTTAATTTGAATATCTATTAATGTAATGATCGCCTCTATATCATTTGGGCCATATTCGGTTGCTTCAATCGCTTTAGAAAAAGCAAATTCCCAATTTCTATCTTTCATGGCCTTTTTTGCTTTGATGATTGCATTTATGACCTTATTTTCTTGTGCTAATTTGAATGAATATTTTTGACGTATTTGTTCATAGCTTAATTCAGGTGAGATTTCTTCACCAATTTGAGCAAGCAAATTATCTAGGTGAAGTATTTTCCCTCTCAAATTTGAACTTGGGAATAGTTTGTGTGCCTCTTCAAAATTTTTTTGAGCATTTTTATAATTTATTACAGCTGATTTATAATCCTTTTTTTCAAAATAGTAATTTGCAAAAGAGATTAGAATAGTCGCTTGAAGAGATTTAAAATCTGCAAGATACTTTGGACATCCTTCTGCAAAGAGTAAGTTAATTTTCAAACCGATCTTTTTAAGTTTTTCAAGAGACTTTGGAGAGCCATCTAAAAAATAATTTGAAAGCAAAAGATAAAAAGGTGCAGATGCCTGAAAATCTTTTTCTCTTGATTGCAAAAACGAAAAAACTTCCTCTTCAGTCTTTGTGGAGCTCAAATAATTATGCATTCGTTCAATAACCATAAAATTCTTGATATTTTTTATGGATTCTAGTTTATTGAAAATATCATCAGAATCCTTGAAATTTCCAGTTTCAAAATTTGCTTCTAACAAAAGAGCTAAGAGTTCAGGTGAAGCTTGATTATTATTGAGTGATATATACTCTTCAGCATATTTTTTACAAGAATAGAATTTTTTAAAGAAGCAGTATAAACTCGCTCGTCCATAAGCTACATGATAATTATTATATTTTTTGAGTTTCTGAGATTTAATTAAATTGTATATTATTCGTGCATCTTTTTCGGGTTGCTTAGAAAATTCGAGAAGTTCAGCATAAATAGCAATTAAATAATCAATGGCCTCACCTTTTAAGTAGTTATTTGTAGCTAATCTAAAATTTTCTGCGGCCAATAATTTAGATTGATAATCTTTTTTCCTATAGTATTTTAAACCTTCATCATAAAAATGTTTTCCTAGTGGCGCATTGGCCTGTTCAGTTGGTTCAATATTTATAATTGATGGATATTTTATAGGAGGAAGCTTTATTTCTTTTTCATCTTCAAAAAGAACAAAAATGATTGTAAAAAATGCCAGGGCCACAATTGGAGACATTTTTTTTACTTTTATTTTTCGCTTCTCATTTTTTTGTTTTATTTCCTCTTGTTCTTTTTTAAGTGCTTCAATTTTTTCTATTCTTTCTGTATCTATCTGTTTTAATTTTTCTTCAACTTTTGAGACATCTTTTTCAATATAATTGACAACTTCATTATGACCAAAAACAACAGTTGCATCTATATCAACTTCTTCCATTTCCTTAGAAATTTGAACTTCTGTATGTTCACTTTTTTCAAACTTATTTGTATTTTCTTCTTCTTTCTCTGAGATGACTCTTATATGTTGAGAGGTATTGCCACTTAATTGATCGTTTTTATCTTTATATTTCTTATCTTTAACATTTTGTCTAATTTCGGAGGCATCTGGATATTCCTGATCAGCAAGAGCTATATTTTGAGCTTCAGTATTATCTGGTCTAAAGGCTTTGTATGAAGACGCTAAAGTTTTTTCTGCAAATTTATGTAAGTTATCAAGTTTTAATTTACCACTTTCAATATCATTAAGAATTTCATTAAAGCTCTTATTATTTTCAATTTTCTCCCATTCAAATGTTGGAAACTCTGCAATTTCGTCAGTCTTAAATAAAAGGTCCTTAAGTAAGTACTCAACTAGTTTTACTTGATCAAAAGGCCCAGAGATTTTATGATCTCTTTGTCGAACACGGTACTTTTTCATATCTAGATTATAACAAGATTATAGTACGTTAAAAGAGCGAAAAAAGAGTACACTGCTAGTTTCTTATCAAAATTTTCCAAAAAATTAAGATATCTATCTTGAAAATTCAAAAGTTGTTTTGTTTGAATAATAAAAGAAAATATCAAAAGTGTCAGAAGGACAATTAAAACACTTAAAAATGTTGACGTATTAAATATATCTATAGATAGATCATAATTCAATATGTCTTCGACAAAAAACATATGATAGACAGGTACAATCAATATATAAAAAGAACAGGCAAAAAAAATAGATAAAATAATAGGATCTTTGATTTTAAAATTGGAAATGTGAAAGCTTGAGAAAGTACTCATATTGAAAATAATTTGCAATATTAATCTAGATAACATAATCCCAACGATTACAAAATTAACTATATTTTTAGAAGAAGAATCAATTTCTATGAATTGCATGTATAGCAATAGCAAGATAGAAAATAAAGTAATGTATTCAATAAAATATCTAATATCGAACGTTACTAATACTTTAAATATTAGATATAACATCACAATGAAATAAATTATGTTAAAGGTGAGAAAAAAGTTCATTTGAAATGATGGACCTGATAGATCGATTAAAGTGGAGAAAAGTTTAATTCCAAATGTTAACAAAATGCTATCGAAAATAAAATATTTAAAAATCAAATTCTCATCAGTTATTTTTAAATTCTTATCTTTGGAAAATATTGAGTAAAGATTTGTTATAAAAAATAAAATATAAAATACGATTGAAATTTGAAAAAAATCAAATGACTTAACTTCGTAGACAAATATTCCTTTACTTATAGATGAAATGCTAAAGAATAAATAAAACATTAAAAACGAAACTGTTGAAAGTACTATTAGATATATGTTTGATCTCTTGTTATTATTATTCACTAATTCTACAGTAAACATAATTAGATAAAAACTAATTATATCATTTTGAGTTAAGGCGAATAAACAACCAACCAACTGAACTATACCATTTGGCGAAACAAGATTTTGCTTAAAAAATATGCCAACTATATAGCTTAAAAAAAGAATTAAAATAGTATGTTCAATCAACATACTCGGAAAAAGATCCCCTAAAACAAAATCGACATGCGGATAATTAATTAAATTATATTTCACTAAAATAACAAAAAGGAAAAAAAAAGCACCTGTAAACGAAGTAAAAAAATCCGGAAAAATCTTGCTTTTACTTAGAAATATAAAAATAATTAAAGTGGATATTATACTACTTATTAACATACTCATAAACTAATCCATAAATTGGCCATATAAAAAACAAGATTAAATACGGACGTAATATTATCTTTGAATCCAAAGACTTCCTAAATTCATTAAATAAAATGTAAACTAGAATAAAAACGCTACAGTATTGAATATTTCCTAAATGGTTTTTGACATAATTATTAATTAAAAAGAGATAGTTATATGTGACTGTAAAAGGCAGAGGCAGAACAAAGAACAGTGGCACAAATTCTCTTTTTATTATTTTATCAAATATTACTTTTATACTCATGAGGATTAACATTGATATAAATAGATATCTAAAATCTATGCCTAGTGAGAGTGTGCCCCAAAAAAAGGAAAACAATAAAAAAACAAGACAGAAAAAACTACTTTTTGGAGGTATAAAAATAAATGAAATAAGAACAAGTAATATCCATACTTCAAAATACAAATTTTGCTTTTGAATCATATTCATAAGCTGAAAATATTGAACAATAATAGAAGTTATTAATAATATAAAAACTTTTTTTAAAACAGTCTCAAAATTATTTTCTTCTTCAACACAAAAAATATATGAATTTAATAATATCCAAATTAAAATAATATTCGACAATAATGAAATATCCAAATTATATTTTAGAAAGGATTCTAGAATTACCAACAGAATACCTAATCCAGATAATGAAAATATTTGTATTTTTTTTAAATTTAAAATAAATGCGATTGCAAAAAGAATAAAAGCAAATACACTTGTACTTAGAGGTATAGAAAAATATAACAAAAGAGAAAGAAGCGCAACGATTGAAAAAAGTATCTTAGAATATAAAAAAAAGTTTATATCTTCATATATCACAAATATAAACAATCCAAGAAACAAGATCATATGCATAATTGAATATTCTACTATCTGGTACTGTTTAACATTCAATATGAAAAAAACTGAGACAACAAAAATATTTAAAATGTAAGAACAAACGACCGCAAATTTAATTTTCTTAAAATTCGAAGAAAGATGATTAAATCTAGCAAGTAGAGAATACACAAAAGTAACAATAAAAAAAATGTATCCAATTTTCATATACTCCCCTCCATTTTATAAAATGACGATTAATATAAATGCTAAAAATGCAAAAACGAATGTTATTTCAATTTTTTTATTTATAAGCCTTAAATTTTCTATTAAATCAATTTTGGGAATGTCAATTCTCATGATTTGAGGTAAATTCATTTCGCTCTCATTCACTTTTTTAGAATACCTGAATGAATTCTCTTTTAAAAAATTAAGTAATTTTTCAATATACTTAAAACCACTAGATCTGAATAATAAGACTGCTATAAGCATTAATAAATTTACACCTGTAATTGCTAAAGTATTTAGGGCGAAAAAATCAATATCAAATTGAGTTCTAAAATAAATAAATACTATTATTCCAACGATCAAAGCATAGAGATGGCCATATATGAAATTCAAAGATTTCTCATATAAATTATTTTCAAATTGGTCATCTAGAGTGCTTAATAATAAATATAAATTCCCCATCCCAAATATTACGACTGTAATCATATTCATTAAATCTATCTCTGAGGTAAGTACAATAGGTAGAAATATATAAAATAATGGAGAAAAATAACTAAACAAAAGAAGTGATTTTAATAAAATCTCCTTATCAAAATTTAGCCTCCTATGCTGTTGTAGATAAGGGAAAAAATAATATAGAAAAATTAAAGTAAATAATTGCTCAGAATAAATTTTCCCTAATATTAATGAAATGACTAAAAAAGTATTAACCATCAAACTAAAATTTCTTCGTATGCTACTGGTAAAACTAAAGCGAATTAAATTGAAAAATATAAGTATGATTGAAACGAGTGCTATTAATTTATAGCTATACCCACTATTCACATTAGAAATTAGCCCAATTTTCTTACCAATATCAATAACAAAAAAATGAGTAATAAAAGCTTCTATATGAATAGAGAGTTTATCGGTGTTTAGTATTTTAATCATTAATTTATTAACGGTATAAAACACTATCGCAGAATAGAACAATGTTGAAATAAATTGTTCATTCAGCAAATATAAAAATACTAACGTAATAAAAATTATCTTCCTTTCATATTCATTAAATAATTTACTTAAGGTAAGAAAGGGGATTAGTACAAAAAGTTTAAATTCGTTATTAGAACAAAAATAAAAAAATACAAATATAAAGATATAAAAGATTTGTGTAAAAAATTCTTCAAGTGGATCAAAATTATTTCTATATTGCGCCCATAATATGAGTGGTACAAAAAGGCATAATACTGCAACGTATTCATTTTCAACGATTGAAGTTGGAGTAATGTCTTGAAGGAATAAGCTTGCATGCAAAATATTTTTTAAAAAAAATAAAATTATCAAACTAAAAATAACACTGGTTATAAAATAAAAATTGATAAATTTTCCATTATTTTTAAATTTATTTTTTTGTCCAGTTAGTAAAAAAGTACTTTGAAATAATGAAGAAATTAAAGCTATCAATTTTCATCCTTGGCCTGTTTAGTAATTATTACTTTGATTATTTGAATAAGAATAACTAATCCAAAAAAAAGAAAATCTCTTGATACTATATTCACAGAAAGATTCATTGCTAAAAGTTGCCAAAAAAACATGGCAACAAAACTGAATATAAGAAAAATCTTTAGAGCTACCATCCAGTTGACTTGAATGATACAAAAAGAAATTGTACATATCAGCAAAATAATGAAACTTAATGTCAAAATCATTTAGTTAGTTCTCTCTTTAAATACAATAAAAATCACAAAAAAAGTAAACATGGTTAAAATAATATCTTTAAACGATAGATAACTAGTTTCAAAAGTTAAACTCTCAATACCATACAAACTATTAAGCAAATCTGTATTAAGATCAATTTTAAATAAGAGAGTAATACCTACCCCAATTATAAAAAATAATTGGAAAAATATAATTGCAGGATGTACAGTTGAATATTTTTTTTCGTTTCTATCTTCATAAAGATAAGCAGAAATGTCTAAAATAAAATTTAGAATCAAGAAGAGAACTAAATAAAACAAGGCCCCTTTTGAAGTTAAATCTATTGAATTAAATGTAATCGTAATAAAAAAAAACAATATATAAAAATTAGCTTTGTAATAGTTTTTGTAATTAGATAAAAAAACAAAAAGAACAATCGCTAACAAAGGTAGAAGAATAATATTACTTATCAAATACCCTCCATAAAAATAACAATACAACAACACTTCTAATTAAATTAATCAAATCTAAATGAAGTAATAATGTTCGTATTTTTTTTTCAAGCATATAAACAATAGTCATAAAAAAAAGCCAAAGACATAAAATGGTTGAGTATTGAAAAATATACATCACAGGACCCATTGAATAGGGAATGACATTTAAAAATAAAGATATTTGAGGTGTTATATAAAGAATAACAAAATAGAGAACTAGAAAACATAGTGTTAATTTCTCACCCAGGGACAATACATATAATTCAAAATTGAATTTATTTTCTGAAATTTCAAAAATATTACTTTTAAAAACATTAAATTTTCTAATTAATGTATGAAGAAAAATTAATAATATAAAAAAAATACTTCCATTAATATAAAGAAAGAATTTTCTATCAATTCCTTGATTTAGTATGTAACTACCTTCTAAAAATTCTAAGAAATTGTTAACTTTATATTTTTCACAGAAATTAAATTGCAAAAAGAGTAATAGAAAAATAATACTAATCTTAAAAAGCAAGGTTTTTAAATATTCACACTGGTCATGTAAAATAGAATGAGTGACAAGTGATATCTGCGTAAATATAGCAGAGATAGATAGAATGACTAAAGAGACAAGAATATTATTTTCTACTCTCACAAGTTCAAAAATAGTTTTTTGTCCATTAAAATAGTAACTCTCTGTCATTGGAAGTAGAAAAAAACACAATATGATACAAACAAAAGAAATAACAGAAGAATATTTCAATGTCCTAGGATATCGAATTTTAGAATTTTTTTTGAATTGTATTATGATCTTGGCCAGTGAAATAGTAGAATCATAAAAAAAATCTTTCACAAGAATTCTTTTACCTTGAAAAAATCTCTCAGTTGAAAGATGGACAACATGCTCTATAAGCATCAATAGAAAAACAGTAAAAACTGATATTATTAATTTAAAGAGAATAATTCCCATTATTCATCCAGTTATATGTGGACCAATATAGAGCTTATAACGATCACGAGAGTCAGTAAATAGACTGATAACTCTTATTCTGTATATATCTTAAGATTGATAAACTCTATACTGATTAAAAAAAGTAGTAGAAAAACCAACAAATTTAACAATCTTATGGTAAGTTCTTTAGGAAGCTTGGCACCTATTCCAAGTATAGGTATATAGTTACTCTTCTGATCTCTTGGTCTACCGAAAAACATGGCCAGTATTAAGAAAATACTAAGACCTATTACTAATATTCCAGCAATACTGTCCATTTACTTACCTGGTCAATATGTCGATTTTGAATCGCACTAATTTAAAAGAACATTAGCTCCATCAGCAATTTTTATCAGCCAATTCCAAAATAGGCCTAAAAATAAAATTGGAAATGTTAGCACCAAAATTACTATTTGATTTGAAAGACTAAAAGATATTATCGGAGCATTTCCTTCTGGTTCTTTAAAAACCATCAATCTAACAATTTTCATATAGTAGTAAAGAGAAACAACAGAATTTAAAGCAGCGATAACGGCCAACGTGTAGTATTTCTTTTCGAGTACGATAGCAAAAATATTGAATTTAGCAATAAATCCGCTAAACGGTGGAAGCCCGGCCAGAGAAAATAATGTAACCATCATTGCAAGTGAAACTATGGGGTATCTCTTTATTAATCCATTAAATCTATCGAATTCATCATTTCCGTATTCATCAGAAAGATGTCCCGTGACAATAAATGCAACAAGCGTCATAAAAAGATAAGCTATACTATAAAAAATAATGGCCCTTGCACTTGTTTGGTCAACCACTAGTACACCTAAAAGCATCAGCCCTGCATGAGCGATTGATGAATAGGCAAGCATTCTTTTAACTGACTTCTGTCCAATTGCAGACACATTTCCTACAATCATCGTCATGACTGCACCTAGTTGAAGTACTCCTATCCAGCTTGTAGAAAGAACTGAAGACACTTGTGTTATGTAAAACGTAATTCTTAAAATAGCAGCAATTCCTGCAATTTTAGGTACTATTGAAAAAAATGTTGTTACAGGAATTGGGGAACCTTCATATACATCTGGGGACCACATGTGAAAAGGAGCACATGCAATTTTAAATCCAAGCCCTACAAAGAAAAGTAAAAATGAAGGAACTAAAACAAGCATATTATTTGTGTTCATTTTAGCAATATTCACAAACATTTCATTAAAACTAATGGAGCCTAAAACTCCATAGATATGACTCATCCCAAAAAGCATCACACCTGCACTAACTCCGCCATATAGGACATACTTTAATCCAGACTCTGAAGAATATTCATCATTTTTCTTGAGTGAAGCTAAAACATAGGAAAGGATAGATAAGGTCTCTATACCAATGTATAGCGTAAGCATATTCGCAGCAGATGCTAAAAGCATTCCTCCAACCAAAACTCCTAAAACGAGAGCGTTAAATTCTGTTTTAAGATCTTGGTAAATATCTTTAGAGTATGAATTTATAAAAACGACACCCAAAGTTCCCAATGTCATCACAATCTTTAGTATTGTACTGAACTGATCAATAACTAAAGAATTAGTAAAAATATATCTTGGAGAAACAGTTATATTTCCAAGTAATGAATAAGCTACAAGAATGAGCCCAATGACAGTTGTAGAAAAAACATATCCTCGTGAATCCTCTGAGTTTTTGTAGCAGGCCTCTAAAAACAAAATCCCTGCCATTGTTGCAACTGCAATGAGTTCTGGTATGATAAGGGACAAATTCGCCAAATAATTTATTGCCATTTTTCAAACCTTTAAAATTTAGAGAGTAATACAACTAAGTTGTTTACAGATGCCTTCATGATGTTAAGTATTGGAGTTGGATAAATACCAAATACTATGACCGCAAGACAAAGAGGAGTCATGTAAGCAATTTCTCTAATATTAACATCTGAGTACTCTTTACACTCATCTATAACTTCTCCAAAAAACATCCTCTTGAACATCCAAAGTAAATAGGCCGCTCCGATTAGGAGTCCAAAAAGTGCCAGCACAGTAATTGTTGGGTACTTCATATAGACACCCAAAAAGATCAGCGCCTCAGAAATAAATCCAGAGAGTCCTGGAAGTCCCATAGAGGCGAACATTGCAATGATAAAAATGATGGAATACTTTGGAAGTTGTGTATAAAGACCTCCAAAACCTTTTTGTCCGTCAGGTCTAACGATCCATCGGTGATGTGATCTTTCGTAAAGAATACCAATCAATAGGAACATCATTGCTGTTGAAGTTCCATGGTTGAACATTTGAAGGACAGCTCCATTCATTCCCTGTGAAGTCATGGCCGCTAGACCCAACATTACAAAACCCATGTGAGATACAGAAGAGTACGCAACCAGTTTTTTCACATCTGACTGGGCCATTGCACACAGAGCTCCGTATATTATGTTCACAAGTCCTAACCAAGCAATGGCATCAGAAAAGTATACAGCAGATTCAGGGAAAATCGGATAAGCAATTCTTAAAAATCCGTAAGTTCCCATTTTTAATAAAACACCAGCGAGTATAACTGATATTGCTGTTGGAGCTTGAACGTGCGCATGAGGTAACCAAGTATGGAAAGGAAATACGGGAACTTTGATTGCAAAACCAATAAACATAAAAACGAAAAATACTTTTGAGAAAGAAAGAGAATATCCAAACAAAGACAAATCTAAATGCCCCCATTTCCCGCTGGAAAGTGCAAGAATATTAAATGAATTTGCATCTTGTCCAGATACATAATACAGAGCAACCATACCAACTAGCATTAATATCGAACCAAAAAATGTATAAAGGAAAAATTTAACTGCAGCATATTCCTTGTTTTCCCCTCCCCAAATACCAATAAGAAAAAACATAGGTAAAAGCATGATTTCCCAAAAGAGGTAGAAAAGGAAAAAATCTAACGATAGGAACACTCCATATACAGTACACTGAAGCATTAAAAGTAGAGCAAAATATGCCTTAACCTGTTTTTTAATTGTCCAAGAACTAAGAATACACAAAAACAAAAGCAATGAGGTTAGAAGAACCATTGGAAGAGAAATTCCATCAACTCCTATTCTATAATATATATGAAACTGTTCAATCCAAGGTACAACGATATTAAATTTTGTTTGCATCCCCGCAACAGAATTGTCAAAATTCAAATACAGAATTCCGGATAAAAACAATACCACAGAGGTTGTGGCCAAAGATAAGTATCTCACTAAATCATCTTTTCCCTTAGGAATAAGTAAAATTAAAACAGCACCTAATAGTGGTAACCACAGAATCCAATTTAACAGGCCGTTCACACATATCTCCTTATCAAATATTTAAATTCAAAATATAACTCGTTAACACGACGATAAAAACCACAAAGTAAAACTGGACTTTACCAGACTGCAACGTACGTAAAATTACATTGAAAACTCTTACACTTGCGCCTGTTCCATCAACGGACATATCCACAATATTTTGATCTATCCAGTTTGAAATTTTGTAGGCACATCTATTAACAACTTCTTGGCCATCTACAATATATCGGTCATAAACACCCAAATCTATCCAGGCCAAAAAATTATTCAACCTAAGCAACACCTTTTTAATCAAAACTTCGATATAAAAAGAATCAAAATAGTACTTATTTTTTAGTGCTTTATACCAAGCAGAAAAAGTTCCAACAAATGTTGCTGGATTAATAGATTTCTTCAGATACATTAATGCTGCCAGTAATATCCCACTGAAGGCTATTAAGATAGAAAGGATCGCACCTATCATATGTAATTGGTGTATATGGTGAGAAGTATGCTCATCTAAACCATGATCCGGATCATAGTGGGCCATTGGAAATTTTATTGTTGATTTTTCATCTGAAAACGAGAAGTTTTGCCGTTGATATGTCATAAAATTGCGAATATTTCCATGTTCGCCAATACTGGGTTTAGTTATCAAAGTTTGAAACCACTCGTATTTATTCTTGGGAAATATCTTCAGAAAACCCTGTCCCGTCATAGATCCAGAGAAAAAGAGACCAAGTGTAAAAAGCGCAAGAATCATTAATGGTACGTTTCTATTCCAAAGCAATTTCTCTTTATGAGTGTGCTCGTAGAGATCTTTATCTCTTGGTTCTCCAAAAAATGTAAGAAACATCATTCTAAACATATAAAATGCGGTTAAAAAAGCTGCAGAAAAACCAAGAACAGCTACTGGCCATAGCTGAGGAGCATGAGAAGCTGCTACTAGAGCGTCACCTAAAATTCTATCTTTTGAAACAAATCCACTGAAAAAAGGAACTCCACTGATTGCTAATGTGCACAACATCATACACCAAAAAGTAAATGGCATTTTATGTCTTAATCCACCCATTCGAGGCATTTCTTGAACATGTCCATGTGTGTGATGGTCATGAAGAGAGTGAATAATAGAACCTGCAGAAAGGAACAAACAAGCTTTAAAAACAGCATGTGTAATGAGATGCATAAATGCTGCATTATATGATCCTACACCTATACCTAATACCATATAACCTAGTTGGCTGATTGTAGAATATGCTAATACGGCCTTTATATCAGTTTGAATTAAAGCTATAGTCGCTGCAAGAAAAGCAGTAATTGCACCAATATAAGCGATGAATATAGTTAATCCTCCAAGCTCCATTAATGGATACATTCTAAGAGAAAGATAGACTCCGGCAGCAACCATTGTAGCAGCATGAATTAAAGCTGAACATGGCGTAGGACCCCACATAGCATCAGGTAGCCAGACTTGTAATGGAACTTGAGCAGACTTACCAATTGTTCCCATAAAAATTGAAAGTCCTGCAAAAGTAGCAATTGGAATTCCCAGCACAAATACCCCGCTTAGCCTGTTTTCTGCTATGGCAGCGTAAATATCAACAAAGGAAACACTTCCAATCTGAGTCCAAAGAGCTAAAATCCCTAGCAGAAAGAAGACGTCTCCTACCCTAGTAGTCATAAATGCTTTAATCGAAGCATTCCCTGCTCCTTCTTTTTCGTAATAAAAACCGATTAGTGAATATGAACAAAATCCCATAATTTCCCAAAAGATAAAAACAGAAAGTAAATTATCGGATAATACTAGACCCAACATTGCGGAAGTAAATAAAGAAAGGTAGACAAAAAATCTTCCAAAGCGAGCATCATCTTTCATATAATAAGTTGAAAAGATGTGAATCAAAGATGCTGCACCGGTAACCATAAGAAGCATCACTGCTCCCATATTGTCTATGTAAACACCCATTTTCACTACGAAATCAAGTCCAGCTCCCGAAATATCAAACCAGTTGAAAACTTTATGAACATGGTTATTTTCTGAATAAACATTTAAAAAGTCACAAAATATTCTTAGAGCAAAAATAAAAGAGGCCAGAATAGAGGCACAGCTAATTCCAACTGCGAGTTTTGTAAAACGTTTAACAATAAAAGCATTTATAACAAATGCCGCTAATGGAAAAAGAACTATCGGTGCAATTGAGCCAATTGTATAATCCATCTACTATCCCTACCCTTGTAATTGAGAAGCATCATCAATATGAATGGTCTCTCTAATTTGAAAAAATCTGATGACTATTGCAAGTCCTACAGCAGCTTCAGCTGCTGCAATGACAATAATAAACAATGGGAAAATATGCCCATCAATATTTTGTGAAGTGTACCGACTATAAGCTACAAAATTTAAAGCAGCTGAATTTAAGATCAATTCTATTCCAAGTAAAATAGCGACAATATTCTTTCTTGCGATAATAACTAGCATTCCGCAGATGAACATTACAAATGAAATCATTAAATATACGGCCAAATTTGACATGACTTCCCCTTATCTCTTTCTTGGTCGTGCTATAGTTGCTGCGCCAACTAGAGCTCCCAATAATAATACAGATGAAATTTCAAAAGCTAAAACATGATCAGTAACAAGCAACTCCCCAATCTTCTCAACTGTAGGAGAAAATGGAGGTAAAGCTTTCACAATTTCTTTACTCTTAAAGACTCCACTAAGAAGTTTTAAAACTGACATTGAAAAAACCAAAGATGTTAATGAGGCGATCGTGTATGTTTTAAAATTACCCATCAAAGGAGTATTTTGAGTCTTAATCTTAGATACAAAATCAACCCCTCCCGTAAGCATAATTGCAAAAAGCATCAAGATTACAATACCACCGACATAAACGATTAGTTGAATCGCTGCTACAAAATCTGCCCCTAAAGTTAAGTACAAACCGGCAACTCCAATGAGTGAACACAAGAGATAAACACATGCATGCATTATATTCTTATCTGATACAACTTTTATTGCGCCACCAACTGCCATTACTGCTGAAAAGAAGAATAAAATATCATCAAACATCAAGTGTCCCCTTTAATGATGGCCAGCGCCACTCATGGCAGCAAAATGTTTTATTAGTTCAATCATTGATTCTCCATCAAAAAAATACATCCAAAAAGCACATCCGATTAAATTAAATATTGCAATCGGAGTTAAATACTTCCAACAAAGGGTCATTAACTGATCAACTCTTAGTCTTGGAAGAGTCCATCTAATCCAGATAACCGCGTAATAAAGGAGAAGAGTTTTAGTCAGAAAGGATCCAAGTTGCAACACTTGACCAATTATTGTATCTCCACCTAAGTTAAATGGTACGTTGTAACCACCTAAAAATAATGCTGAACCAACTCCACATACGACAAAAACTTCAATATATTCGGCCAAAGCAAAAAAAGCAAACCTCATACCTGAATATTCGGTATGGTAGCCAGATACTAATTCAGACTCTGCTTCAGGTAAATCAAAAGGAGCACGATTTGTTTCGGCCAGAGCACCTATGAAAAATACAAAAAAAGCTAGAAATGTAAATGGATTGTGAAACAAAAACCAACCTAGGGGGAGGGCCCCTTGAGATTCAATCAAAGTCGTAAAAGATAATCCTCCTGATAATAGGACGATGCTTAAAACTGAAATCGTTACAGGAATTTCGTAACTGATAATTTGAGAAGCTCCCCTCATTCCTCCAAGCATCGACCACTTTGAATTTGAAGAATAACCTCCAATAAAAATCCCAACACCAACCAAGGAAGATACACCTATCAAATAAACAACTCCAATATTAAGGTCGGTCAAAATAAAACCACTCGAAAAGGGAACAACGGCCAGAGACATAAAAACCCCAAGTATGCAAAGTAAAGGGGCCAAAACAAAAAGAAATTTATCTGATTGGGCGGGAATAATATCCTCTTTTAAAATCATTTTCACACCATCAGCTAGAAACTGTAATATCCCATAAGGCCCTACTCTGTTTGGGCCCTGTCTCATCTGAATATCTGCTGATATTTTTCTTTCAGCATATGTTCCTAAACCACCAATTGTTGCCATAACAGTAATCACTAATGTTACAGCAATAAAAAAAGTTAAAAAGGCCATGAAACCAGAAGTATCAAAACCAAAAAAGGCATTAAAAAGTTCAACCGTTTTTTGATAACCACTAAATGTTGAGAGGTAAGTAACTATCGTTTCGTTCATCCATTCACCCTATTTGTCAGAGTCTTGATTTTTAATATTAAAACTTTTTACCCAATCTAGATCACCCTTTCTCCAACAATATGCAATCCCTGCGATTAAAACAGCTAGAAAAAGTAAAACCTCAATAAGTAAAAGACCTCCTCGGCCAATTTCATTCATTTTTTTGAAAACAGTTACAACTGGAAACATCAGAGCGGATTCAACATCAAATATAATAAATATCAATCCCACGACATAAAATCTTACATTGAAAGCAGACCATGCAGTACCAATTGGATCTTCACCACACTCATAGGCCATTTCTTTTAGTTTGGTTGGATTTTTTGGACGAATAAGGGACCCAATGAGCAGCGAACCACCTACAAGAAGAAGTCCAAAAACAAATAAAATTGCAACAGGAATAAATACATTTATACCAGAAGAGACCATTAATAACTCCTCAAAGTGGAGACTACTATCTTTATAGTACCCTAAAAATCACACTGTAATTTTCCATACACTACATGATTCACAACGTCTTGAAAACGGTTCATAGAAAGATTTTTTTAACGCATTTAGCTTAAGCTCAAATATTTTAGACACACCTTGACATCAAGAGTAGTTTTACAGATTAGACTTAGTTCGTCTATTAAGGATCTCAATAAATTGGAGCAATACAATGCTAGATTCTATTTTTTCAAAAATTGATAATAACCTAGAGAAGCACAATCATGTCTTTTTGCATGGACCTTCTTCGGATCAATTATCTGTTATTCTAAATTATTACCAAGATTTTAAAAAACAGAATAATTTAATTATCTGTCAAGACAATGAAGCTGCTGAACACGTCTTTAGTTTTTTAAAGGACATTCAGATTAACGCATCAAAACATAATTTATACATGTACTATCCCTATGAGGACACCCCTTATAATGGTATTTTTCAGTCAGAACAGGATATGCACTATAATTTTAACATCCTCTTCAAGCTATCTCATAATTCTGAAAATCTTACAGTTGTAACAAGTATTGATGCGGTTTTTCAAAAAATCCCAAATAAATCATTTTTTAAAGATCATTATCTAAGTTTAAATGTAGAAGATATCATTTCCCCAACTGAACTTGCTCAAAAATTATATCATTTGGGCTACAACTCTGGATCATCAATCGAGGAACCTGGAACATTTACACAAAAGGGTGAAATTTTTGATATTTGTACACCAGGTAAAGATGCTTTTAGAATACATTTTTTTGATGATCTAATTGAAGAAATTAGTTGTGTTGATTTTGTTACAAAACGTACAATTGATAACTCAAAACTTAATTCAATAGATATTGGTCCAAATACTCATATCGTGAGAAATAATCAATTCACACAAAATCTAAGAAAAAACCTGCCTTTCCCAAGGCCTGGTCAACGAGAAAAATTTGAGTTTAAGAAATCAATTTTTGAAAGTCTTTCGAATGGAATAATATTTGAGGACTATATATCTTATTTTCCACTATTTTTCGATAATAAGCAGACTCTCATCGATTATTTTAATCTAGACCTATCAAAGCTCTATTTTTTTAATTATGAAATTTCGATGAAACAACTTGAGCTATTTAGAGAACATCTTTATGACATGTATGATAAATATTTTTCCATAGAGGATACAAATTCTCTCCTGCCTGATCCCAATGAATATTATTCATTCTATGAGCAAATTGTGTTCTCTAAGTACAAAAAAATCTATCATGATCAATTAAAAATTGAAGTTGAATTAGAGCTTAAAGATGAATTCGATCACTTTCACTTAAAATTGGATCCCCTAAGCAGTATAATCAATTCTATAGTTAATCCTACAATTTCTAGAGAAGTAAAAATTAGATCAATCTTGGCATATATAGATAAGAATTTTAAATATTCTGGTAATATTATTTTTCTTCATAGCAACGATTCAACAAAAATTGAATTTAAACACCTTCTTGAAAGCAATCTAGAAGAATATTCAGAGATATATAAACGTGTTCATTATTTAAAAGCATATTTACCTAGTAGTTTTTTTCATGAAAACAGTAAAACTATTTTTATATCTGATAATGAAATATTTGCTGCAAAGAAAAGTAAAACAAAACCAAAGTTGAATTACGATCTAGATCTTTTTGCAGAACAATTATCAACCTTAAAAATAGGAGACTTTGTTATCCATAGTGATTATGGACAGGGTAAGTATCTTGGATTGGAACAAATTGATCATGGAACAGGGTTAAATGATTTTTTAGTCATAGAATATACTTTGCAAGATAAAATTTATGTTCCGGTTTATAAAATCGACCAAATTCAAAAACAGGCCGACTCAAGTGCAAATTTACAACTTGATAATTTGAGAACAAAATCTTTTGAAGTGACAAAAGCAAAGGCAAAAAAATCAGTTAAAAAACTTGCTTTTGATTTACTAAAACTTCAAGCAGAAAGATCTTCAATTCAATCATTCCCTTATTCTCCACCCGATGAAAACTTTCATCAATTTGAACTGGACTTCCCTTATGAGGAAACTCCTGATCAGAAAAATGCTTCACTAAGAGTCATTGAAGAAATGCAAAAAACAACCCCTATGGATTTTTTGGTTTGTGGAGATGTAGGTTTTGGAAAAACAGAAATTGCAATGCGGGCGGCCTTCAAAGCTGTGCTAGATCACAAGCAAGTTGCAATACTTGTTCCAACGACCATACTTGCACTCCAGCATTTTAACTCTTTTATAAAAAGATTTAAAAATTTTCCGGTTAATATCCAATTTGTTTCAAGATTAAAAACTCCAAAGCAAGTTCAAGCTATACTCAGTGATCTTGAAGAGGGAAAAGTAGATATATTAATTGGAACACATAAAATTCTTTCAAAATCAGTCGTCTTTAAAGATCTAGGACTTGTCATAGTTGATGAAGAACAAAGATTTGGTGTATCTCATAAAGAAAAACTCAAGCTATTGAAAACTTCTGTTGATTTTCTCACTCTTACAGCAACTCCAATACCAAGAACAATGCAAATGGCCTTCCTAGGATTAAGAGAATTGGCCCTGATTAAAACTGCACCACCTAGAAGACAGTCAATTAAAACCTATCTTATAAAAGAAGACGAAGTAACTCTAAAAATGGCCATTGAAAAGGAACTGAATCGCGGTGGACAAGTTTATTTTGTTCACAACAGAGTAAGAGATATGGAAATTATCAAAGAAAAAATATTAAAGTTAGCTCCAAAAGCAAATATACTTATAGCACATGGACAATTGCCAGAAAGAGAACTTGAAAAAAGAATGACCGCTTTTTACAATGGTGATTTTAATGTTCTTTTGGCCACAACAATTATTGAGAGTGGTATTGATATACCAAGTGCAAATACAATGATTATTGATAGAGCTGATACTTATGGCCTTTCTCAACTTCATCAATTGCGAGGTCGAATCGGAAGATCTGACAAAAAAGGTTATGCCTATTTTGTGATACCTGAAAGTAAAATAATTAATGATAATGCTCAAAAAAGACTTAAGGCATTACAAACATTTTCTGAACTTGGATCAGGTTTTAATATTGCTTCCAGTGATCTTGAAATACGAGGAGCTGGAGACATCTTAGGTGCTGAACAATCTGGTCATATTGCAAATATAGGGCTTGAACTTTATATGGAACTGCTTAAAGAAGCGATTCACAATTTAAAAGGTGAAAAACAATATCTCAAATCAAATATTGAAATATTTGCTCCGTTTAGTGGTTTAATTCCAGGACACTATATTTCGCAACAATCTGAACGACTTAGATTTTATAAAAGAATGTCAAATACTTCCTCTCTTGAAAAATTATCTGACATCATTGAAGAAATGAAAGATATTTATGGGCCTTTTACACAAGAGGTGGAGAATCTGAGTGTTTTAATCCAAATTAAAATTTTATTTCAAGACAAGGCCATCACACAAGTTAAGGCTGTGGGAAATACATTAAAATTAAAATTTAACGAGGGAAAACTAGCTGCAAACTTAGAATTTAGAAATAAACTTGTTGAGAATCTTTTCAATCACCCTAATAAATTCAGCTTTTCTCCAGACTACACAGTGAGTTACAGACATCATGCACAACTTTCTCCTGAAGAAATGTTGAATGCTGCAAAATATATTGCACAGCAAATCATCCCATGTTAGCGTTATTACTAGGAACTTTTTAACGGGAAATTCTTATGCAAATGTCAGTTACAATCATACTATCCTTTCTTTTATCTTTTGGACTTTTCGCAAGGAAAAATGATCCGATTGTGGCAAAAGTAAATGGAGAAGAAATTTACAAGAGTGATTTAGAAAATACATACGACAAACAAAAATATATTGTTACAGACAGGCCTACCACTAGAGATGCTGTACTAAATGATCTCATTAACCGACAGCTTGGCATTCAAAAAGCAAAAAAAAATAAACTTGAAAGCAATGATTTAGTTAGAAAAAAAACTGAAGATATTCTTTACCATGCACAAGTTTCAAGAGATTTAGAACCTCGCTTGAGAGATATAAAAGTAAGTGATGAAGAGGTAAAAGAGTATTACAAGCATAGCCCTGAATATAGAACTTCACAAATACTCTTTCGTTTAAAAGTAAATGCAAGCAAAGAAGAAATTCAAGACATGATGGCCAGAGCATTGGATGCTTACAATAGATTAAAAGCACACCCAGAATTATTTGCTGAAATTGCCAACAAAGAATCCATGAGCTCTAGTGCTTTGAATGGTGGGGATATGGGCTATCTGCCTGCAGTGAGAATGGCCCCAGAGTATTTTAAGGCAATCAAACAAACAAAAATTGGTCAAATTACTCCACCTGTCAGGACTCAGCTTGGCTTTCACATAATCAAGGTCATCGCCCTTAGATCTGAAGATGAAATTGACATGTCGCTATATAAAAAAATAATATTTGATCAAAAGCGTGATACCCTTCTCAATGAATATTTTAAAGAACTACGCAAAGGTGCGTCTATAAAAATTGAAAAAAAGTATTTAGAATAGCGCCCTACTAAACCTCTACGTTAGGGCGTCTATGAAATTATTCCTTCTTTTCTCTTTTGTCTTTTCCGCTTCTATTCATGCTAAATTACTTGATAAAACAGTAGCTGTCGTCAATACGAATATTATAATGCAATCAGAGGTTGAGCGAATTTTGCAAAATTACAAAATGCGTTCTCAAATTTCTCCAGGTATATATGATAATCGCCAGATAAATGATCAAAATATAGTTAATTTGCTTATTAGAAAGTATCTTATTCGTTCTAAATTACAAGAAATGGGCCATGTAATTTCAAATGAAGACATTGAGAATTATATTAATTCAGTTGTTCAAAAGGGTCTTGGCTTTAATAGGGCACAGCTAACAGAATATCTTATGCAACAAAATATGACCTTTAATGAGTATTTTGAAATAACTCGTGAGTCACAAGAATTTACTATCTATAATAGAAGAATCATTATGCCACTTGTCTCAATCACTGAACAAGAAGTTAAGAATCAATTTTTTGAACTTAACAAAAATGATAGCACTCTTGCAGTTAAATATAACCTTGTAGACTTCTCGATATCAAAATCAGACGTAAGTAAAGATTTGTTAACAGGTATGTCTAAGGCCCTAAAAGCGATGTCTGAAACAGGAAACCTCTCTTCTGATTATAAAAATGTCTCTACAAATGATTTGGGTGAAATTACCGAAGATGGATTAACAAAAGATCTGAAAATGTTACTTAAGTCGACACCTGAAGGATCTTTCAGCTCTCCTATTCTTTTGAACAATGAGTATCATGTGTTTTTTGTAAAAAAGAAAGATCTGGCAGAATCATTTATTTTTACTGAAAATAAAGAAAAGATTCGAGAGATATTAATGAGAAAAAAGGTTGCTGAAATTTCAAAAATTTGGGTAGAAAGAGAATCAAATAAACATTATGTTAGAAAATTTTAAAGTGATATTATGGGAATTGACCACATCGTTATTCGAAAAGCAAAAGTTCATAACCTAAAAGAAATTTCACTAAAAATTCCTAAAAACACTCTTACTGTCATTACAGGCCCTTCAGGTTCTGGTAAATCTTCTTTGGCCTTTGATACTATCTATGTTGAAGGACAGAGAAGATATATTGAATCTCTCTCATCTTATGCAAGGCAATTTTTAGGTCAATATCAACCTCCTGATGTCGAATCAATCACAGGACTTTCTCCAGCAATTGCAATTGATCAAAAAAGCACTTCTAGAAATCCAAGATCAACAGTAGGAACGATCACTGAAATTTATGATTATCTTAGGATACTTTTTGCTCGTGTTGGAACTTTATATTGCCCTGATTCGGGGCAAATAATTAGGTCATACTCACCTAGTCAGATTGCAAAGTTTACGGCCGAAAAAAAAGAAAATGCTAAACTTCATATTTTATCCCCTCTTTCAATTCCAAAAAAATTAAACTCAAAGTTCTTTGATAACTATAAAACACAGGGATACTTAAGGGTTAAAATAAATGATGAAATATTAAAAATTGATGAAATAACAAAGTTCTCCTCAATAAATAGTTTAGACTTAGTAATTGATAGACTCACTAACAAAAAAGAAAATGAGAAGCGCTTAATTGATTCTATTGAATTGGCACTGAAGCTAGGACATGGAAAAATAAACATATTAATTGATGATGATGTTTATTTTTTTTCAGAAAAAAATATTTCACCTGTAACTGGTGAAATTCTTCCTGAACTCAATCCTAAACTTTTCTCTTTCAACTCACCCTTTGGAGCATGTCCTAAATGCAATGGGATTGGAGAATCAAAGGTTATTACAAAAGAAGGGATCATCTTTGATGAAAATCTTTCAATACTTGATGGAGCACTTTCTCCTGTTAATAAAAAAAGTTCATTTCTTTATAAAATGATTTTAAGTATAGCACAGGAAGAAAAAATTGATCTCAGTATTCCTTATAAAAATCTTACAAATTCATTCAAAACTCTACTTTTCGAAGGCAGTTCTAAAGTTTATCGGTATAAATTTACTTCAGAAAACTCAAAATTTGAATTTTCTAAACCTTTTCCAGGGCTTATTTCCTGGTTAGAAAAAAAATATCTTGAAAGTTCTTCTGAAAAAGTTAGATCCAGCTTAGAAGAGTACATGCATATTCAAAAATGCCCAATGTGTAAGGGAGATAGATTAAATCAAATAGCTCTTTCAACTAAAATTAATGAATTCAATATTATGGATCTTGCAAACTCCCCTATTGTTAGAACATTAAATAAACTTGAGAATATTAAATTAGATGGTGAAAAGAAAATTATCGCAGATAAATTACTAAAAGAAATTCTCTCAAGATTAGGATTTTTGATCGATGTAGGCCTTGAGTATCTTACTTTAAATAGATCTGCGGCAACACTCTCTGGTGGTGAATCACAAAGAATCAGACTTGCCACTCAAATTGGCTCAGCTCTTTCTGGAGTCTTATATGTACTAGATGAACCCTCAATAGGTCTTCATCAAAGAGATAATAAAAAACTTATAAGTACTATGAAAAAATTAAGAGATCTCGGCAATACTGTCATCGTTGTTGAACATGATGAAGAAACAATACGTGAGGCCGACCATATAATTGATATTGGGCCAGGAGCTGGTATACACGGAGGAAAAATCGTCGCACAGGGTTTACTTTCAGAAATTCAAAATCTTAATACAATAACCGCAAAATATCTATCAGGTAAGAAGAAAATCTCCTGTATCCCAAAAAATTATTCACCTGAAAATTTTTTAGTCTTATGTGGTGCTAGTCAAAATAATCTTAAATCTGTTGATGTGAAAATTCCAAGTAATGGACTCGTTTGCATTACAGGAGTTTCAGGTTCAGGAAAATCAACTTTAATTCATCAAATACTTGTTCCTGCTCTTAAAAATAAAATAGATAAAAAAAATGGCCATCTTTATAAAAGAAGCAATTTTCAGTCCTTAACGGGAAGTGAGCAATTTAAATCAATAATCGAACTTGACCAATCCCCTATTGGAAGAACTCCAAACTCAAATCCAGCAACTTATAGCGGATTATTTGATCTCATAAGAGCTTTATTTGCAAAAACTCCAGAATCACAAGTCAGAGGCTATAAACAAGGACGATTTTCTTTTAATGTTAAGGGTGGAAGATGTGAAGAATGTGAGGGAAATGGAGTAAAAAAAATTGAAATGCATTTTTTACCAGATGTCTTTGTTACTTGTTCTGAATGTAATGGTAAAAGATATAATGATGATACATTATCAGTTCTATACCGTGGAAAAAATATAGCTGATATATTAGAGCTTACAATTGAAGAGGCCTGTAGTTTTTTTGAAAATCACAATAAAATCAAGCAAATTTTACAGACACTTAACTCTATTGGACTTGGATATATGAAATTAGGCCAATCAGCGACGACTCTCTCAGGTGGTGAGGCCCAAAGACTGAAACTAGCAAAAGAGTTAGCAAAATCCATTAGAGGTAAATGTTTATATGTTCTGGATGAACCAACAACAGGTCTTCATTTTGAAGATATAAATATTTTACTTGTTGCAATTAGAAAGTTAGTTGACTCGGGACATGCAATGATCGTCATTGAACACAATTTAGATGTCATTAAAAATTCAGACTGGATCATAGATTTGGGCCCTGAAGGTGGAGAAAAAGGAGGAACAATTCTTTTTTCAGGCCTACGTGATGAACTCAAAAATATCAAATCTTCTTATACAGGGCATTTTCTTAAGTGAAATATTATAAAAATAACTCCCCTACTGATGAACTCATTGAAAAATTCTCAAGCTTAAAAAAATTAGATAATTATCAAAAAATTATAGTCGATGGCCCAAAATGTTTCATGCAATTGTTAAAAACAGATTTAAAAATTCATGAAATACTTACTCAAGAAAAATATTTAAACTTGTTAGATCATAGAAGAATGACAGATACTCATATACACATTTTAGAAAATTATGATTTAGAAAAAATTATTGGCCACAAAGTTCACCAGGGAATAATTGCTATTGCTGATGCACCACCCCTATTAGATATAAACTTTTTGTCAGGTCCAGCGATTTGCCTCAATGGCCTTACTTCACCAGAAAATGTTGGATCTATTATTAGAACAGCTGCTGCTTTTAATATTAAAAATATAATTTTTGATCAGAAAACTGTGAATCCTTTTTCTAGGCGTTGCATTCGGGTTTCTATGGGAAATATTTTTAATATAAATGTGAGTTATTCACAAAATTTAATACAAGATCTTCAAAAGCTTAGAAATACGTATCAAATTATTTCAACAGCAAATAAGGAAAATTCAAAGGAAATTTCTGCAACAAAATTTGATTCAAATTCCCTTATTATCATTGGAAGTGAGGGCCATGGAATAGATAAGCAAATCTTAGAAATTTCTGATATTGTTTCAAAAATACCAATAAGTCATTCAACTTTACATTTAAATGCATCTATAAGTGCAGCAATATATATGTATGAACTAACAAGGAATACGAATGTTTAGTGATATTATCTTTCTTTCTGCTACACATGGAAATGAACCTACTGGCGTTTATTATACACGAAATTATATTGATCAATTGAGGGAAAAATTTCCAAACTTTAGAATTCATGTTCATGAGGCCAATAAACTGGCCCTTCAAAATGGTGTTCGTTACATTGATGAAGATTTAAATAGGATTCTTGAAAGTGAAAAAAATGAAAATCATGAAACAAAAGAATTCGAAATATTTAAAAATAAATTTTCACATTTAGATCAACAAAGTACTTTTATAATTGATCTTCATTCTGCAACATCAAACATGCACTCAACTCTTGTTAATTCAAGAACTAGCTCCGTAGTCAAAAAAATAATTTCAAATGTAAAAAATGATAGTCCTGATACATTCATTATCGAAACAATACATTTAGATAATAACTCATCATTTTTAAGTAATTACTTTAAGCATGGAATTCTTCTAGAGTTTGGGCCCATTGCACATAATACAATCTCACACTTTTATCTTGAAAAAATGGATGTTATTGTAAATTGTATTCTGACAAATATTCTGAATATTAATCATATCTATTTTTTTCAATATGAATTTTTTAAAGTTTTTGACACTATAGTTTTTCCAAATAATTTTCCAGATTTTACATACTATATACCCAAAACAGTTAATGATTTTAAACTCATTAACAAGAATGATCCATTGCTTATATCCCCTACTAGACCAATTATTTATGCTCAAAATGATTTCTATCCAATTTTTGTAAATGAAAGCTCATACTTTGATAAACGTATTGCTATGCTTTGCTGTCAAAAACTAACAATGGATTCTTTAACATGAGAAATTTTTCCTCTTGAATATTTAAAAATCTTATTATTTGGAAAATTTTTCCCTCTTGATTTTTATCTAAAAAAAGTTAAATTTAATATGAATTAATATATTTTTTAGCATCATGAAATGCACAAAAATATAAAACAAATACCTGAGCAAAATTCTTTAATCAAGTATTTCGCTTGATATTTTTGTCGGAAATTCACATACATGAATACCTGAGACAGGATTCAGGTATTCAAATTTTTGAATTTCTTGATAATTCTTTAAGGGATCTAAATATAGTTTAGCAGGATAGAGTCTATAACCAATTTGGATAATATCAATCATTTTTTTATTATCAAAAATAAAATTAGATATCTGAGTTTCATCAAAATCAAAATTCATCGAATGTTGAAAATTAAAAATTATATTATCGAAACTTAGAAATATTATTCTATGTAGGGGAGAAGCAGATCGATTTTTATGAGCGATTTTGAGCACATTAAAGCGGCATTTAGAATTATCTTTTGGATTATGTCCCTCATACAGACCTTTTGATATAAGAGAAGAACCCAAGCAAGAAACAGTAATAAAATATATACAAAATTTAAACACACTAAAATTCATGATTGAATCTTTTCAGTTATTTATTTCTGCAGTTAAACAATCCAACTAATAATTTTTGATCTGTCATGAATTTTTGGGTTGAATAAGAAAATCCACCTTCAATCTCCTTGAGTTGATTTTTAAAATCAAAACAAGAAGACATATAAAATTTTCTTCTCCTAGGGGTGAGACTTTCTCTATGTATATTTATTTTAACTTTTTGATTGTCATGAACTGATCCAAAGATAATTCCATGATAGCGAGAATCAATTAGACAATCTTTTGCTAGCTCACCAACAACTTCTTTAAACCGAGGAGTAGGACAAATATTTTCATTTGATCTACTTGAACTATTTTCAATATTTGAAATATTCAACGTTCCCATAAAAGAAGGGGGTTGATTTCTTTGGATAATAGTAAGCAAATTTTTCTTTTTTGATTTTAATATTTCAGGAAATCTATATTCCATATAAAAACTGAGGTTTTTAAGATCTTTACAATTATAAATCTTATAATTATTTCTCAAATTTTTACAAAACGCTTCATCGGCAATAAGTTTATCCATTTTTTTATTTTCATCTTTCTTGCTAAAGAGCTTGTAAAATTCAAAATATTCCATATTTTCTTTAATCGGATAATATTTTGATAATAGGGGAGTTAAATCAATCCTTTTATTATTAAAGAGAGCAACAACGTGTGTTTCAAATGCATCAATTTCTTTTTCGTTATAATATACTTGAAATTTATTAGGATCAATTGTTAGACATTCTGTTGTCTGTTTTAGTGGATAAAAATCTAAACAAACCATGGGTGACACTGCAAACATTACACTTTGATCATCCTTCAGTGGATTTGTGATATAAGTATGTGATTCTACACCATCAGAATAAATATCGTACTCTGCTTCGGTCACTATACTCTTACTGAATAAAATTTCAGTAGGACCTAAATAGAGATGAGGCATTTTACTATTAGAATAAACCACAGTATTAATAAAAAATATTAAGAACATACTAAAAATTTTTTTAATAACGCTCTCCTTAATTGTTCGAAAAACTCGATAAAGATATTATGACAATACCTGTAAGAAATGAAAACACTAATTCTTTTAATATGGCACATCAAAATGTAAAGGGGTAAAAAAAAGGCCGCTATGATCTAGCGGCCTGAAGCTATATTTGAACTTTATTAAAATTAAGCTAAGAAAACTGAAATAAGTACAAAAATTACAAGTGATTCCATAAGGGCAAGTCCAAGAATCATTGGAGTTTGTAGTTTATCAGCAGCAGATGGATTTCTAGCAATTCCTTCAAGTGCAACTGAAGCAGCTCTAGATTGAGCAGCTGTACCACCAAAAGCAGCAATGGCCATAGCTAAAAAGTAAGCAATGAATTTTGCAGCTTGAGTCCAATTTGCAACTTCACCTTCAGAACCAAAAGCAGCACCAGAAATAACAAGAGACAATAAAATCAACTTTTTCATAACATTCTCCTAAATTAAAAAGTCTTTAATATTAATGTGCGTGATGCTCATCATGATCGTGATGAGCAGTCGCTAAACTAATGTATACCATTGAAAGCATCGTAAAAACGTAGGCCTGGATAAAACAAACAAGAAGTCCTAAGGCCATAAAAACAATTGGAATAAATAGGGGAGCAAGCCCTGAAAAAACTTCTAGAACTTTATGGTCTCCCATCATATTTCCCTTTAACCTTAAGGCCAAAGAAACAGGACGAATAATATTAGACAGTATTTCTATTGGGAATATTAAGACGGCCAGGTACCAAAGAGGGCCAGCAAAGTGCTTAATATAGTTAATAACTCCTAGTTCCTTACATCCCTTGAAATTATAATAAAGAAATGAAAATAAACCCAAAGCTAATGTTGTAGAGAGATTTTCAGTTGGTGGAACAAATCCCGGAATAAGTCCTATTACATTTGAAGAAAATATAACTAAGAAGATAGTCGCAACGAATTTATAATATTTTGGGGCATCTTTTTCGCCTAAAACTGCCTTACACTGGTTATAGATAAATTGCCCATAGAGTTCAACAATGTTTCTATATGTAATACCTTTATCAGGTACAATGGCATTACTAGTTGAAGATAACGTTGCTCTATAGATAATACTTCCAAAAATCAATAGTAAGGCCACAAATGCAAAATGAACAACTTGCCAAGGAAGATGGAGGGTATGAGTTAAACCGCCAAGCCAAGTAAAAGATTCACTATTGGCCAGTAAATTTGTGGAGATTGAAGCAAATAAAAATGTATAACTTAAAGTTTTCAACAACTGTCGACTCATGAATTATCCCTCAAGTCTTCTTTATACTCAGTACAAGAATAAATATTTGAATTACGTAATTTAGCACCGCTATAATTACTCTTTTTCCCATCAATTGTACACCAAAAGTTAGGCCCATTGCTAAAATGGCCATTTTACCTATAGCACAAAAAACAATTTTCTTTCGACTTAGTTTCGTAGTGGAACCTTTAGCATTTTCAGTGAGCATATAAACTAATTCTATTAATAAAATATGATTAATGATTGTTGAAAAATAGACTATAAAAACTCCAAAGATCTCACTTTGTCCATTGCATATAAGAAATGATATTAGAGTCGTTAGTACAGTAAAAAGAATATAATTTTTAAGACTTATGGCCGTTACGAAGTGCATAATAAACAATTAAAAAAAGAGTATTGCAGATAATTAATAAAAATAAAATCACAGCAATTGGTTTACTAACAATTTCATTTTTATACAGGATATGTGACAAATAAGCACCTACAAAAATAGTTGAAGGAAAACTTAATGCAAGACCCACAATCTTAGCGTATTTTTTTTCGATTTTCATCTTCTTCTGGCCACACGTCTTTCATAAATTGAATTTAATCTATTTTTTATAACTTGAGTATTTGGGTATTCTCCCAATAGTGAATAATAAAGATCGTATGCCTGCTTTAATCTTTCCATGGTTTCATATGTATTTGCCATGAGAAATTTTACTTGAATAATATGATCTTTGCGAGTTTCGTGTTTTATATATTCTTTCCAATGGGCAATTGCCTTACGCCATTGTTTTTGTTCAAAGTAGCACATACCCAAATTAAAATAGCCTTTGGCCTGAAACTGTCGATCTTTATTTTTAGTTAATAGAAAAAAAACTTCAATTGCTTTAACATAGTTTTCAAGTTTTAAATATGCCTCGCCTAAACGTTCTTGATAAAAGTCAACTTTATTTAACTTTGGAACAAAATTGTAGAGTAAAGTATAATTTTCAACTGCAGCTGAGTAATTTTTCAGGTAAGAAAAATTAATTTCGGCTATTTTTTCTTCTGATTTTACAAGCCATAACGGATCATTTGTCATTTCTTTAATTTTAGAATAATGCTTTTTCGCTTTTTCTTGCTCATTTATGTAAATGGAATATAGTTCAGCCAATTGAAAATGAACTTTCATTTGGATTTGGTTCGCAGGTCTTTTTTCTAAAATATTTTCATAAAGATTTACGGCCTCAACATATTCTTTATTAAGAATGTGTTCTTGTGCTTTAAGTATTTCTTTATGTATACGTGGAGTGAAGTCACAAGATGATAATAAAATTAAAAATATTATCTTTATTATCATTTGGTGACTCCAAGGCAATATTATTTTTCTTCCTCTTCATCATCTTCTACAATATTTTCTACAGCAACTACTTTTTCGTCATCTTTTAGTCGAATAATACGTACACCTTGTGTCGTTCTTCCCATCATAGAAATTCCAGACATTTTTGTACGAATAACTTGGCCTTTATTGGTGATAATCATAAGATCGTCAGTATCATTTACTGGTTTGATTTCTATAATTTCACCATTTTTTTCAGTAAGTTTCATGGCCAAAATACCTTTACCACCTCTTGATTGCTTACGATATTCACTTGCTTTAGTTCGTTTTCCATATCCATTTTCAGTTACAGACAGTATTTCAACAGAATCATCAATTATTTCCATACCAATAATTCGTTCTTCATCACTAAGAGCTATCCCTTTTACTCCTTGTGAAACTCTACCTTGGGCCCTGCAATCAGTTTCGGCAAAACGTATTATTTTTCCTGAAGATGAGCATAAGAGAACATCTTTTTTGCCATCAGTTAAAGCAACTTTTAAAAGGTTATCTCCATCTGAAATTTTAATTGCTCTTAATCCTGAAGTTGCAATTCGTTTGTATTCAGAAATTTCAGATTTTTTTACAATTCCTCTTTGAGTTCCAAAGATAAAATATTTATAATCGTGCTCTTTAGGAATTCTCAAAATGGCCTTAATTTTTTCAGAACTAGGAACTGAGACGAGGTTTGCAATATTGCGTCCCTTAGATATTCTAGTCCCCTCGGGAACGTTATAAACTTTTAATGAAAACACTGTTCCTCTATTTGTAAATAATAGTAGGGTATCATGTGTATCAGCTGTAAAAATATCAGTGTAGAAATCATCTGAGAAACCACCACCTTTGACACCTGTTCCACCACGTTTTTGAGTCTTATATGTATCTAAGGCCATTCTTTTGATATATCCCTTGTGGGTTATCGTAACAATGACTTCTTCTTGTTTTATAAGATCTTCAACTTGAATTTCATCAGCTTTACCAACAATTTCAGTTTTTCTTTCATCTCCATAGTTTTCAACTATTTCAACAAATTCTTCTTTAATTATTTTTTTCAACAAATCTTCACTATCTAAAATATCTTGAAGTCGAGCAATTTCTTTCATAATTGCTTCATAATCTTTGACAATTTTATCTCTTTCAAGTCCAGTGATTCTTTGTAGTTTCATATCTAAGATGGCCTGGGCCTGAATCTCAGACAACGAATATTTATTTTGAAGAGCTGTTCTGGCCTGTGAAGGTCCTTCTGATTTTTTGATGAGCTCTACTATAGGATCAATATTTTCAACAGCTACCTTTAAACCTTCTAAAATATGAGCTTTTTCTTTAGCTTTCTTCAGTTCAAAAATTGTTCTTCTAATAACAACTTCTCTTCTATGGTCAATAAAAGCTCTTAACTGCTCTTTCAGGTTCATTACCTTTGGAGTTCCATTATTTATGGATAAGAATATAATCCCAAAAGATACTTGAAGCTGAGTTGTTTTATAGAGTCTATTCAGGATAACGCTTGCAATTTCTCCTTTTTTAAGATCGATGCAAACTCTAATTCCTTCTCTGTTCGATTCGTCTCTAATATCTGAAACACCTGTGATCTCTTTAGAATTAACAAGACCTGCAATTTTTTCAATGAGTTTAGCTTTATTTACCTGGTAGGGTAGTTCATAAATAACAATTCTTTCTCTATCTTTTCCAAAAGATTCAACTTCAGTTTTTGCTCTAATTTGGATTACACCTTTACCTGTATGATAGGCAGATTTAATACCTTGAGTTCCGTGAATTGCCCCTGCAGTTGGAAAATCAGGTCCAGGTATAAACTTCATTAATTCATTTATATTCAATTCAGGTTTATCAATGAGAGCAATTAAAGCATTCATGACTTCAGTTAAATTATGAGGTGGTATATTTGTGGCCATCCCCACGGCAATACCTGCTGATCCGTTGACGAGTAGGTTTGGAATTTTAGCAGGTAGAACCTGTGGTTCTTTTAAAGAGTCATCATAATTGGGCTGCCAATCAACTGTTTGTTTATCCAAATCTTTTAACATTTCCTCAGATAATTTTTTCATCCGAATTTCAGTATATCTCATGGCGGCAGCAGAATCACCATCAATAGATCCGAAGTTTCCTTGTCCATCTATAAGAGGATATCTCATAGAAAAATCTTGAGCTAATCTAACGATTGTATTGTAGACGGCCGAGTCTCCATGTGGATGATATTTACCGATTACATCACCAACAACTCTGGCAGATTTTAAAAAAGGTTTATTATGGTAATTATTTAGAGTATGCATAGCATATAGCACACGTCTGTGTACGGGTTTAAGTCCATCTCTAACATCAGGAAGTGCACGTCCAACAATTACAGACATTGCGTAATCGAGATAGCAGCTTTTCATCTCATCCTGTATATTAATTAGAGCTATTTTTCCTTCATTAATATTTTCATTTTCTGACATTTTATAATCCTATCAAATTATATATCTAAGTTTCTTGCATTAAGTGCGTTTTGTTCAACAAATTCACGTCTAGGATCAACATTATCTCCCATAAGAATTGAGAACACTTGATCGGCCTCAATACTATCATCAATATTCACTTTTAAAAGGGTGCGGTTCTCTGGATTCATTGTTGTTTCCCAAAGTTGTTCAGGGTTCATCTCACCTAGTCCCTTATAACGTTGAATGTATGCACCTTGTTTACCATCTTCGATAATAAAGTTTGTGAAATCTTCCAAATTTTCGAAGCTTTTCTCAATATTTTTATCATTTGTGACCTTGAAAGTACTATAAGCAAATTTTTGAATTCCTTCATAGTTGTTTACGAGATCTGCATATTCGGGAGACTCAATAAAATAGGGTGTGATTTTAAAATTCTTTGTCCTAGCTGTTGTAGTTACTTTAACATGTATCGAATTAGACTTACGTTCTAAATCTTCTTCAATTTTAAATTCATATTTTCTTAAGTTTTCATTTTCTCTTTCAATGTAATATTTTTCCAACTTATTCACAGAAACTTTGAGTTTATCGACATTATCAAGTGTTTCTTTATTCAAGTTTATGTTCTCAATAATTTGTTTTAAAAGATCCGAATCAAAATGTAGATTATATGAGTCAAGATGGCGTTTATAATTCTTATACTTATTGACAATCATTTTTACATCAGATGTATCTAAGCTATTTGAATCAACTTTTACTACAACTGACTCAACCGAACTACTTACAAGAAACTCTTCAAGTTCTTTTTCATCCTTGAGATATTCTTCTTTTTTTCCCTTTTTATATTTATAAAGAGGTGGTTGAGCTATGTAGATATGACCATTTTCAATCAACTCAGGAAATTGTCTATAAAACAATGTAAGTAGTAATGTTCTAATGTGAGAACCATCAACGTCAGCATCTGTCATGATAACTATTTTGTGATATCTCAGTTTTTTCACATCGAATTGATCTTTACCAATTCCTGTTCCAATGGCCTGAATTAACATTTTTATTTCATTATTACCTAACATTTTATCATATCGAGCTTTTTCAACATTAAGTATTTTACCTTTAAGAGGTAAGACGGCCTGAACTTTTCTATCCCTTCCTTGCTTGGCCGAACCACCAGCTGAATCACCCTCGACTATATATATTTCACAAAGTGAAGGGTCTTTTTCCTGGCAATCCGCCATTTTTCCAGGAAGTCCACCAATATCTAATGCTGTTTTTCTTCTCGTCAATTCTCTAGCTTTTCTAGCTGCCTCTCTGGCAGCAGCAGCATCCGCGGCCTTCCTAATAATAATTTTAGATGTGGCCGGATTTTCTTCCAAATATCTTTTTAGTCCCTCACCAACAAGAGAATTCACAATCCCTTCAACTTCAGAATTTCCTAGTTTTGACTTAGTTTGTCCTTCAAATTGAAGTTCTGGTAATTTTACTGAAATAATAGCAGTGATGCCCTCTCTCATATCATCACCAGTTAAGGACATTTTTGTATTTTTTAAGACATTATTATCTTTTGCGTAGGAATTGAGTACTCTGGTCAAAGCTGTTTTAAATCCTGAAACATGCGTACCTCCTTCAGGAGTTGCAATCGCATTAGCATATCCAGAAAGAACTTCAGAATAGGAATCGGTCCATTGCATAGCAATTTCAACTTCATGATCTTCTCTAGACTCAGAAATATAAATCACTTTTTTATGTAGAGGGGTTTTTGCTCTATTAAGATAAGTTACAAATTCTACTAAACCACCCTCGTAGTGAAATGTGTCTTTTTTCTCATTTCTTTCATCTTTTATTGAAATTTTAAGGCCTCTATTTAAAAATGCCATTTCTCTAAAACGATTAGTTAATGTGTCATAATTATATTCGTGTACCTCAAAAATTTCATTGTCAGCTTTAAAAGTGACAGCTGTGCCTGTTTCACCATTTGTAACTTCCCCTGTAACTTTTAAGGGTTCAACCGTATTTCCTCTTTCAAATTTTACTTGATGGACTTTTCCGTCTTTTTTGATTTCTACCTTTACCCATTTGGATAAAGCATTTACGACAGCTGCTCCAACTCCATGTAGTCCACCTGATACTTTATAGGCCCCACCTTCTTCGTTAAACTTTCCTCCAGCATGCAATTTTGTATAAACAAGCTCTGCTGCTGAAACTCCTTCTTTTTGATGAATATCTACAGGAATCCCTCTTCCATTATCAACGACAGTTACTGAATTATCAACATGAATGATTACTTTGATTTCTGTACAATATCCTGCTAATGCTTCGTCTACGGCGTTATCAACTATTTCATAAACACAGTGGTGAAGTCCTCTCACTCCCGTGTCACCAATGTACATTCCTGGCCTTTTTCTTACGGCCTCCAAACCTTCAAGAACCTTAATTTGATCGGCAGTATAAGTTGAACCAACTTTTGAAATTGATTGTGAGGGGTTTTCCACTGTATCTCCTGGATTAAAACTAGTTTAAAACTTTTGTATGCCCTTGTTCGACAATAAAGTTTTTTACATTGCCCACTTCAGCTAATTCATCTCTAAAGTTCTCATTTGCGGTAGTAATGATTACTTGATAATTTTTTGTGGAAAAATACTGAATTAACTTTTTCCACCGAAGCTTATCAAGCTCACCAGATACGTCATCAATCAAAACGATAGGGTAGGCCTTAAATTTATACCTGAATAGCTCAATATAGGCAAATAAGAGGCTTAAATAACTCATTTTTTGCTGTCCTAGGGAGCAGAATTCATAAGCGTTCATACTATTAACTTGAAGCACGTAGTCATCTTTGTGGACTCCGTAACTCGAATATCCCAAAGAAATGTCTTTTTTAAGATTATTTAAAAGCTTATGATTTAGATCATGCTCTGTATTAAATTCTGTTTGGTACTCTATTTCTAATAAATATTCACTATCGAAGGTTTCTGCAAAATTAAATCTTAAGTAGGGATTGAGCTCCTCGATGTAATCTAGTCTTAACTGCTTTAACTGATAGGAAAGAGTTACAAATTTAATATCATTGGCCCTAATTTGTGATTCAAATTTATAAGGCCTATTACTTAGTAATGAATTTCTAAACTTCAAACAATCATTATAATCTTTTAGAGTTTTCTTATACTCATCACTTAATAAGGAAAAATATGTATTAAACCAATCCCTTCTAACAGAAGGTGTTGTGTGAAAAAGTTGAGAGTCTATGGGATTGATAAATACAACAGGGATTTTCAGTTTTTTTCTCGCAGTTTTTCCTGCTAAAAAATAATGTCCAAATTCCTTACTCTGTCTGTATGAGTAGGCCTTAAGATCATTCTTGTCACTAAAAACTGAACTGATTATTAATTCAGGTTTTTCACAATCAATACTCAATATTTGTGGAAAACTCGATTTTTTACGAAAAGATTTACCGTGAGATAAATAAAAGATGGCCTCTAATATATTAGTTTTACCATTACCATTTTTACCAAAGATGCAATTTATATTCTCAGAAAACTCTATTGTCGAATCTGTTAAATTTCTAAAATTTTGTACACAGATTTTGTTAATTTTTAAGGACATTACTTATAATTTAAGTGGCATAACAATGCCTAAAAAATCTGAATTTGAAGAAGACTTTATTAGAACAGGACTTAACTCATTATTAAATTCTAAAGAAATATTTTCATCATCCAGAACAGAAAATGTATCAATTAGAAATTTAGCGTTAAACCCAATTTCCATATCTTTACCATGATAATCAACTTGTACCTTTTCCACAGCAGTTCCAAGTGATGGATGATTTGCTGTTAGTTCAAGTTCATTCTCCTTTAGTCTAACTCTAACACCATTTGTTTTTTCATTAGACATGATTTTTATTCTCTTAACTGCGTCCAATATAACGTTTTTTTCAGCTTTCAGAGTGTAAAGAGTTTTATTTGGAATAGACGCTTGGTATTTTGGATAATCTCTTGATATCAAACGAATAGATAAATAATACCTGTTTTCAGCATTAACATAGATAAAAGAATCATCTACAGATATTTTTAACTCGCTATCAGGAAAAGTATCAGCGAGCTTTTTAAGCTCAAAAACACCTTTTCTTGGAATAATAATACCATTTAAGAGGGTAGGGTTGCTTTCTTGTATTCCCGTTTCAACAAGAGATAATCGATGCCCATCAGTAGCAACAGCTCTTAATTTATGGTCAACCTCTTGCAAATAGACGCCATTCAAATATAAACGAGTTTCATCATTTGAAATAGAATGATTTGTTTTATTTATAATATTTGTTAATTGAGATGATTTTATGCCAAAACGATTACCGTTTTCGTTAAAAACAAAACTAGGAAAATCTTCATTGGGACATACAAGCAAATTAAATTTTGAATCTTGGCAAACAAGTTGGGCAAAATTATGTTCCTTAATGTATTCAAATTGAACAATTGAATTAGGAAGTTCTCTTAAAATATCAAATAAATTTTTAGCATTTACACAAAAAGAACCTGAGTTTTCAACATTTGCATCTACTGAAACTCGAGCTGCTACTTCAAGATCAGTTGCAGTAAATTCGATATGGTCATCTTTTGCAGTTATAAGTGTGTAGGCCAAAATAGGTCTTGTATTTCTTTTATCAACAACTGAAAGTACTTTATTCAGTGCGTTTTTAAATTGGTCTGTTTCTAGCGTTACTTTCATAAATCACTCTAATTTAAAGGCTACAATTTTTTATAATTAGTATTTGAATTAATCAAGAAATAAGTTTGGACACTAAATTCATATATATAATTATAAATATTAATTAATATACATATATTATATATATATTGTGGAAATGTGGAAAACTATTCAAAGTCCAGTAGACATCGGTTGTTTCAACAAATGAGTTTTCAACATTGATGTGGATAACTTCGGTGGCACATTGTTTCATGTTACGTATATTATAAAAAATACATTCCAAAATGTGGAAAACTAAAAAGTTATCAACATAGTTTTCCACATTAAAAAATCTTACATCTAACAGATATGTTTCTTACAGGTTTTCGAGAGAGTTATCCACATTTTTGGAGAAATGTTGATAACTTTTTGAAGGAAAAGCCTAAATGTGGAAAAAAAGTTATCCACATTTTTGGATTTTTGTGGAAAACTGATTTAAATATTTGAAATTAAACAGGAAAGTTATCCACATTTTTGAAAAAAGGCCGTGGAAAACTATGTTGATAACTTTTTGGATACTCGGCCTATTTGAGTTATTCACGGCCTTTTCACATTTTGAATGTTGATAACTTTTTTATGACGCAAGTTACTCGAGTTATCAACATTGTACGATATTCAACTTATCAACATTGTACTAGGCCAGGACTTTTAAAATGTTGATAACTTTTGTGTTATTTTTCGAGTTGAATGATTAAATCATTTATCAATGCACCATTTTTAGGAAAATCTGGACTCAAGGTGTAGTTGTTTTTTGATATTTTTAAGTTCATTATTCGCGCATTATTTACAGAAAGATGATCTAAGGGTGAGGAAATTTTCACTTCTATGTTACAGTCTTGCATCATAAGATTTGAGGATGAATTTTTTTTCACTCTCTGGTCACCATAGACTTTAATATCTTTTAGGATCTTGTTTAAAAAATTTGAAATTCTCCAGGTTTCAACACATAAAGCGTCTATTTCATTAAAATTGGCGTTTACTATTTCAATAAGTTCTTTTTTTTCACCAACTGGTGCTATTTCTAGATACGCATCTAAAAATCCTTCCTCAATAATTGTTTTAATCGCATCATAAAGACTTTGTCCATTATTGCATGTTTTGTGCCAGCTAAGCTTTTCATCCAAATGACTATTAGTTTCTATCTTCTTGTAAATGTTAATAATTTTCATTGTCCATTCAGAAATTAAATCTCTTTCTTCATCATCATTTACAGAGTTAGATTTAACTTTGATATATTCTTGTAGATTACAAGAAATTTTTGGATGAATTTTACTATATTTTTTATCGCTAAGTATTTTATCTATTATTTCAGGATATTTGCTAAAAGAAGATCCATAAAAAGTTGGATCTAAATCAGTTAATACATCTAGGAGATTAGTATTGTTTCCATCATTTAAATTAAGAAATGATAATTTTTCTTCAATTTCTTTATTTGATTGTGGTTCGGTATAAAAAAAAATGTCTTCTAGCATAGAAGCATAATGCTTTTTTGAAATTTTTCCTTTTTCATAAAGATCCTTATAACTTTTTAGGATAGAAGGCAGGTCATGTTTGTTTTCTAATAATTTTAATGTCGCTTTTCTAGCAGTATAATAAGAATTTTCTCCAAATTGTTGTTTATAAAGTTCCAAATATCTTTTTCCCTCTTTAAAATCAGAATTATTCAAAAAGTAATCAACATCTATTGATATATACTTTGACTGAAAATAGTCCTCCCATAATTCATTTAAGCTTGGTTTGTATTTCATATTTGAGTCAGATATTTTTCGATAAAGCGAGTTTAGTTGTGATGATAAATATTCAAACTCATCTTCTTGTCTTTGTGGACGGAGATCATCTATTTTTGTGTACTCTTTAAATGTGTCAATTTCAGGGGCCTCACTTTGTACTATTTCTAGACCTGCATAACCTATATCAACAAAAACAATACAAAAAACAAAAATAAATTTTAATAATTCCAAAATTTTCATAATTAGTTTTCGGAATAATTTCAAAAATAGATGAGAAAAAACTACTAAATTTTCTTATTCAAATACCTAAAATTATGCACTGAAATTCTAGTTTTGAATTTTATTTTCAAGTTGAAGTATTTCCTTAGAAAGTGAAGGGACTTTATCCATTTTTTCTCGGACCTTATCAATGGCATGAATGACACTCGCGTGATCACGTCCTCCGTAGAATTGTCCTATTTCAATAAGTGTTGCAGAAATCATTTTTTGAGTTAAATACATGGCAAGATGTCTAGCGTGAGTTATATCCTTATTTCTTGAACGAGACTTGATATCAGCTAAAGGTATTCCATAGTGCTGCGAAATCACTTTGCCAACCTTTTCGATGGAAATAACTCCTTCTGAATTTACAGAATTTAAAGACAATAAATCTTTTACCATTTCTTCATCAATTTCAACTTTCATAACATCAGCAAATGCAGAGAGCTTAATTAGTGAGCCTTCTAATTCTCTAATGCTAGACCTCACAGAATGAGCAATCTTAGCAATGATTTCATCTGACAGGAAAAGGTCAAGATTATTTGCCTTCCTTTTTAAAATAGCAATTCTTGTTTCAAAATCAGGTCTTTGAATATCTACGACAAGGCCCCATTGTAACCTTGATTTTATCCGTTCCTCAATTCCATCAATTTCTTCAGGAGACTTATCTGAAGTAAATATGAGCTGTTTCCCGTTATTATAAAGTTCATTAAAAATATGAAAAAATTCATTTTGTGTACCATGTTTATTTTTTAATTCATGAATGTCATCAATCATGAGTACATCAATCAATTCTGTATATCTTTTTTGGAAGTCTCCAATTTTATTGTTTTGAATGGATTCAATCATTTCTTTCATGAAATCTCTGGCCGTTTTAAGACATACAACAAGCTCTGGATGAAGCTCCGTAACTCGATTTGCAACAGCATGGAGAAGGTGAGTTTTTCCAAGTCCTGAATTACTATGTATATAAACAGAAGGATATCTGCCTCTATTTCCAGGTTCTAGAGCAATCGCTATGGCCGTAGCACAGGCCAAATTGTTCGAAGGACCAACGATAAAATTATCAAAAGTTTTCCCTGTATCTATTAAAAGTGAGAGTGGTTTATCGTCTTTAACATGCTTTATATAAGTAGAATTCACCTCATCCATCAAGTCTTGCCTTGTAGGATTTAATTCGAGGGTGAAGCTCGCCTCCTTGGCCGTTTTAGGCCTAGATTCTTGAATAACCTTATCTAAATTATATTCATGATTAGAGTTTGAAGTAGTTTTAAGTGTTTGATGAGAAGTTTTTACCACAATTTCTACATCATAGGCCTTTCCAAGTGCCTCTTGAATAGACTCTTGTATAATACTCTTATGGTGTTTGTTTATAATGTTCTGGATGAATTTAGTAGAAGTTGAGAATATTATTTTTTCGAGAGTAATTTGTTGAATATTAAAAGTGCCTTTAAAGTAAGCAAGGTATTTTTCTTTACCTACTTTTTTTTGAATACTGCGGTGAAATTCTTCACAGATATCTTGAATTTCTTCAGAATTAAATGCGTTCACTTCATCAGGTACATTACTCGTCAAAGAGTTAGTTGGTAAAAAATGTTCAACAATATTTGTTGCTTTTTCTCTGCTGTTTTTATTGAAATTGAATAGAGGAAGTTCATCTGGATCTATCTCAACATGCTTTTTAGGTCTCTCGGCCAGTCCGGTACCTAAAAAATGATTAAATGGAAATTTATTTTCCAAAGTATACTCCCTAATAGAGTCGATACGACACGTGCGTCATGTGCCTTATTGACGTTTGAAATATTTACATGACTTAAGTTATTCAGGCAAGGCATGTGAGACACAAAAAAGTGTAAGTGGCCATTGACCTTTTGCATGCAAGATTATAAAGCTATGGTTCAGAATAAACCGATTTATGAATACTAGAGGAAGTGGAATATGTCTAAGAGAACGTGGCAACCAAAGAAGACAAAAAGACTAAGAGTGCATGGTTTTTTAAAAAGAATGTCTACAAGTGGTGGCAAAAGCGTCATTGCAAGAAGAAGAGCTAAAGGTAGAAAAAGACTCAGTGTAGCAACTGGATCTAAATAAATAATGTGAAAAGAGGCCCACTCACAAAACTTAAAGACAAATCTGATTTCGATTATCTTCGAGAAGGAAGCTGTAGGGTCTCTTCAAAATATCTAACTATCTATTTTAAAAAAGGTCGAAAAAATCTAACTAATTCAAGGATTGGCTTAAGTGTTTCCAGAAAAGTTGGAAACGCTGTACATAGGAATTATTGTAAACGTGTTCTAAGGGAATTATTTTATAAATCGGAATTGGTATCATGCTCACAAGATATCTTGTTTGTAGTAAGCCCAAAACTATTTAAAGATCACGTGTTAACTAATGGTTATAAGCAGATTGAGCTCTCTTTTAAAAAAATTGAGAAAAATCTCCTTTCACAAATCCAACAACTCTTTATATAAAGATGTAAATTGACTTGAGGTAATAATGAACGATGAACAAAAAAGATTATTTATTGCGGTTGTATTGTCTGGAATTGTTCTTGTATCCTGGGAAATGTTCTTACGTCCTAAGATTATGCCAGATCCAGTTCAAGTAGAAACTTCAAAAAATAGTGAACAAACAACTACGCAGGAATCAGTAAAGACCATTGAAAATGTTCAACTAAAAACTGAACAAGAAAAAGTTAATCAGATAAAAATGGACGAGAGTACTTTTGTTATTAAAAACAAAGAAGTAAGCTATACTCTTACTAACACTTTAAAAATAATTGATATTAAAGCAAACTCAGCTGTATTTCCCTTTGAAGAAATAGTAGGAAAAGATCCCCTGTCCTTACAGTTTGAAGGTGATAATGGTAAATTCTCTTCTGTGTTGTTTTCAGTTGAGAAAATTAGTGATGAAAATTTTAATTTATCCAATAATAATGGTATCAATATAGAGTTAGTCCTAGATAAGGATAACCTTTTAAATCTCAAAATAAATTCACAACTGCCAAGAAGATATTCACTCAATTTTCTGACTGAAGATAAAAAGTTGGAAAATAAACAAATTAAAAAATTCAAATTTTTCTCCAGTGATGTAGACAGCTATGACATTGGAAAAGATTTTGTAGAAGAAGCAAAATTTTTATGGGCCGGGATCGATTTTAATTATCATCTATTTGCGGCAGTTTTACCAAAAGGAAAAATATCAAAAATTATATCAAACAAAGTTGGCGAAAAATCCTCGAAATATGAAGTCAAAAATATTGACGCACAAAACGAATTCTTATTCAAAATAGTTTTTACTAAGAAAAATTATGATAATTTACACTCCATAGGTAGTAACTTAGATAAATCAGTTGATTTTGGTATTTTAGGCCTAATAGCAGTTCCTATACTAAGAGGTCTACAATTCTTTTACAAATACATACAGAATTATGGACTCGCCATTATTTTGGTCACATTAATTGTTAGACTTTTAACCTTTCCACTTCAGTATAAATCCTTCAAAAGTATGAAGGCCATGCAAAAAATTCAACCTGATCTCCAGCGAATTAAAGAAAAGTTTAAAAATGATCCCCAAAGAGTTCAAAGAGAAACGATGGAATTATTTAAAAAAACAGGTGCAAACCCTATCGGAGGTTGTCTTCCTTTAATTCTACAGATGCCTGTATTCTTTGCATTCTACAAGGTTCTTTACGCTGCAGTAGAGTTGGTTGGAGCTCCGTTTATTTTTTGGATTCACGATTTAAGTATAAAAGATCCATACTATATTTTACCTGTTCTTATGGGAATTGCTTTCTTTGTTCAACAACGAGTAACACCATCAACAACAACTGATCCTACACAGAAAAAGATTATGATGTTTATGCCAATAATATTCTGCTTTTTCATGGTGAACTTACCGGCCGGTTTAGTACTCTATATTTTTGTTTCAACTTTATTTGGTATTGCTCAACAGATGATTGTCTACAGAGTAATAGATTGACATGGATGCGTTACTTAGTTCTGGGCCAATAATTGCTTGTAGTACTAGTAACGCAACAAATGCTGCGATCTCATTGATTAGAATTTCAGGTTTTGAAGACCTCTCAATTTTTGATCCTTATTTATCTATTGATATAAAAAAAATTGTTCCACGTTATGCGCATTTTTGTAATATACTTTCTAGTTCAAAAGAAGTTTTAGACGAAGTCGTTCTCACTTTTTATAAAGCACCTAACAGTTATAATGGTGAAAATATTTTAGAGCTTGCTGTTCATGGAAATATTTTGAATGTAGACAGAATAACAAGGGAGTTGAGTAGCGAGTTGAATATTTCTCTAGCTAAACCAGGTGAGTTTTCATTACGCGCTTACCTTAATAAAAAGCTCAGTCTTTCGCAAATAGAGGGACTAGACCTTTTACTTAACGCAAAATCTGAATACTCTCTCAAACATGGACTATCAATACTTAACGGGAAACTTCATAAAATATACAACGACTTATATGAAAAATTACTAGATCTTAAAAGCTCTGTAGAGCTTTCAATAGATTTCTTAGAGGATATTGGTGAACAGCAGGCAGAAGAGCTTTTTGAAGCAAGATTTTCAAATTTTTATAATTTAATTAAAAATTTGAATGAGAAATGTTTAAATAATGACCAAAATTTTTTAAATCCAAAAATCGGAATTTTTGGCCCTCCAAACGCCGGAAAAAGTACTCTCTTCAATAATATTTTAGAACAAGATCGCTCTATTGTGACCAATTTGCCAGGTACAACAAGAGACTTCATAAGTGAGTCTGTTAAACTCAATGGTTTGAGTTTTCAAATGATCGATACTGCAGGTGTTAGAGAGAGCAGTAATATTATTGAAAAAGAGGGGATTAATCGCTCGAAAAAACTTGTTGATGAGTGTTTCTTTAAAATTTTATTAATAAATTCAACAGAAGAATTTAGTGAAGCTAATTTTTTTGAGAAATTTGATTTTGACTATATTATTTTTACTCATGCTTCCAAGCTTAATAGCGAAGTTCATTTTTCAAAATATTTATTTCGATTGAATTTTAAAAAAATTATTTTAGCTGAGCAATTAGATGATATTGGTCCCATAGGACCAACAAGTGTATTTGAAAATTTTGGTCCTATAGGACCTAAGTTATTCAAAAATGGTCCCATAGGACCAATCGAGCTACGTAAAACAGTTCTTGATTCAATTAGTCGGAAATATGATGAGCTTACAAAAAATGACCCCATGCTTATCGAAAGGCATAAGTTGTTGATATTACAGTGTTTTAAACAGGTTTTGTCTCTAAAAGAGTTTATTAAATACGAAAGAGATATTGCAATTATCTCACATAAAATAGAGGAGATTGCTCATTCAACAGAAGAGCTTATAGGATTAGTAACTCCAGATGATGTTCTAAATAATATTTTTAGCAATTTCTGCATTGGGAAATAATTATATTAACGCTGGATAATAAAAGCAATTTCACTAAATATTTTATAAAAGAATATATGTTCCACGTGGAACTTTTTTGGATAATGTATGAAAAATTTTGATATATCGATAATAGGTGGCGGGCACGCAGGAGTTGAAGCCGCTTGGATTGCATCACAATTTGATTTGCAAATTTCAGTTTTTATCATTCCTGGTGTTTCTCTAGCATCTGCACCATGTAATCCCGCAATCGGTGGAGTCGGTAAAGGGCAAGTCGTAAGAGAACTTGATGCTCTTGGTGGTCTTATGGGGAAATTGGCAGACCTATCAGCAATTCAATATAGAACACTAAATGATTCCAAGGGATATGCAGTACGCTCAACTAGAGCACAGATTGACAAAGAAATCTATTCATCGATGGCCGAAAAAATAATCAATAATAAACAAAATATTTCAGTTATTCGCCATAAAGTTATTTCCGTAAAAAAACAGTTGAATGGTTTTGAGATTTATACTGAGTCTGGGGAGTTGTTCACTTCTTCGAAAGTAATAGTTACTACAGGAACATTTCTAGATGGAAAACTTCACTGTGGTGAAGAAATATCAGCTGGAGGCAGATTTGGTAATCAGTCTGCTCCATCTTTGAATGATATCTTTTCTAATGTTAAAACATTAGGAGTTCGTTTTAAAACAGGAACTCCGCCTAGACTATTGAAGGAAACAATAGACTTTACTAAAATGGAAGAGCAACCATCTGATAAAAGTGCCAGAAATTTTCATGCACTTAGAGATCCTTTTGAAAGAGAGCAAGAGCAGCGGAGTTGTTTTTTAACAAGAACAGCACCTGAAACTTTAAAAATCATAAGAGAAAACAGAGATAAATCTCCAATTTTCAATGGACAAATTAAAGGTATAGGTCCTAGATATTGTCCAAGTATTGAGGATAAGGCCTATCGGTATCCTGATAGAGATTCTCATCACGTGTTTATTGAACCAGAAGGTCTAAGTCTAGATACATTTTATCCAAATGGCGTTTCAACATCTTTACCAAAATCTGTTCAGAAAGAGTTTTTACAAACAATGCCTGGGTTAGAAAACGTTGAAATTGCTATTTATGGTTATGCTGTAGAATACGATGTCGTTGATACATCTCAACTTAATGAAACTCTCGAATATGCAGATATTTCCGGATTATATTTTGCCGGACAAGTTAATGGTACTTCTGGGTACGAAGAAGCAGCAGGGCAAGGTTTTGTTGCTGGATTAAATGCGTCCCTTTCGGCGCAAGGAAGAGATGCATTTGTTTTGGATCGAAATGATTCTTATATTGGTGTTATGGTTGAAGACTTAATAACTTCCCAAAGAGATGAGCCTTACAGACTTTTTACTGCAAGATCAGAAAATAGACTAAAGATACGGGAAGATAACGTATTCGATAGGATGTTTAAGTATAGACAGTCTTTAAAATTGAAAAGTGAGATTGATGATTTTTATGGCGTATATATGCTTGAAAAAAAAATACTAGAAAAAATAATCAAAGAGTATTCATTTGATGGTCAAAATTGTTTTAATGTACTCAAAAACACAAAACTAGAAGAAGTATTAAAAAGACCGGACTTAGATCCTGTTGATGTGTTGGAGAAGATCCTAAAAAATGAAAATTTAGCTTTCAATCACCATGTAGTATATAGTGTTGCAATTTCAGCTAAATATGACGGATACATTAAAAGGGGAGAAACTGCAAATAGTAAGTTGAGTCGATATGATAAACGATCTATTGATTGGGAAAAAATCTGTAGTAGTAAAAATATTTCAAATGAATGTAAGCAAAGAATTCAGAAAATTCGACCAACAACTTTTTTGCAACTTAAAAAAATTGAAGGACTTAGACCAGCAACTCTTGTTTACGTGGCAGGACAGCTATGAATTTAGAAGAATTTTCGTTGGACTATTTGAATATTTTAAAAACTGATTTTTCTGGCATAAATCTCACTCGAATTCTTGATGATAACGAATTTTACAATAAGCAAATTCTTGATTCCATCGCACCTTTTGAACAGATTAAAATGTTTAAAGATGAACTGTGTAATTCTGAAGTGTGTATAGATATTGGCTTCGGTGGAGGATTTCCACTTTTACCACTGGCCTTAATAAATCCTCATAAAAAATTTTTAGGCCTTGAGGCCAGAAACAAAAAGTCTCTGGCCGTTCAAAAGATTGCAAACCTTCTTAAAATAACTAATGTTAAAACGTTTCATCAAAGAGTAGAGTCTATAGAATTCGATAGTGAAGCATTCATCACATTAAAAGCAGTTGGAAAAACACAAGATTTTTTACCTAAAATAAATTGCACAAAAAGGGTCATTGTTGCTTTTTACAAGGGCCCTTCCTTTGAACAGGAAGATGAAATTAATAATATTCCAAAAGGATGGAAGTTTCTTGGAGCAAAACCAGTATTTGTTATGAACGAAATTACGAGATATATTCTATTTTTTGAATTTGTTCCACATGGAACAAATTCAAAAAAAATATTGAAAAAAATTTCTACGTTATTGTAAATTCTAGACAAAAAAACTCAATTAATATGCGGTCCTATGGGACCACAATATTTTGTACATTTTGGTCCCATAGGACCGCATAAAGTCGAATGAATTTTCTTGTCAAATAAAGTGATTTTTTGATAATTTTGTACGTGTTTTCTACCTACGAAAAAAAGATTCAAAGCTCTGAAATTTAAGGGATAAAGTGAGGATATATGGCCCGTATTATTGCAATGGCAAACCAAAAAGGTGGAGTTGGCAAAACGACTTCATCAGTAAACCTTGCAGCTTGCTTAGCAGTCGCTGAAAAGAAAACACTCATAGTCGACCTTGATCCTCAGGGAAATGCATCTTCTGCAATCGGTTTAGATCAGTCAGCTCATATAAATAGTAATATCTACCATGCGCTTATTGGTGTGAAGAAAATTAAAGAGTGTATCTACAAAACTGAATTACCCTTTTTGGATATTTGCCCTTCTGATAATTCACTTGTTGGAGCAGAAATAGAGCTTGTAAGTGTATTTGCACGAGAGGCCAAGTTGAAACATTCATTAGCAGAAGTTTCAGATATCTATGATTATATTATAATAGATTGTCCACCTTCTCTTGGACTATTAACTGTTAATTCATTTAATGCTGCAGGTAGTTATATAGTCCCCTTGCAAACTGAATATTTTGCAATGGAAGGACTTGCACAATTACTAAACACTATCAGACTTATACGTTCTTCCTTAAATCCAAATTTAGAAATGGATGGAATCTTATTAACTATGTTTGATGGAAGAAATAATCTTCATAAACAAGTATCAAGTGAAATTAGAAAACATTTTGCAGGGAAAGTATTCGAATCAGTTATTCCTAGAAATGTGAAATTATCTGAATGTCCTAGTTTTGGAAAACCTATTATTTTATATGACATTGAATCCAAGGGGAGTGAGGCCTACTTAAACCTTGCAAAAGAATTGATTGCAAGACATTCAATAAGAGATAGTCAAAAATCTACATCTATAGAATCTAATGCTTAAATATTGAGGTTGATATGGCAAAAAAAGTTGCACTCGGAAAAGGAATTGCATCATTAATTGGAACTCCTACTTCTCAAGAAGTAATTGATAATTCACTTGAAAATTTAAATAGAGAAGATAATCAGCAGAAAGAAGTTATTAGAGAGATCATTAAAGAAAAAGTCGTTATTGAAAATACGCCTTTAATGGTATCTGTTGAATCTATTACTGCTAATACCGATCAACCTAGAAAAATATTTAAAGAAAAAGAATTAGAGGAATTAAGTGATTCTATTAAAGAAAACGGTATAATTCAGCCTCTCATTGTTATTGAAAAAGAAATGGGTCTCTTTGAATTGATTGCCGGCGAAAGAAGATTAAGGGCCGCTAAGTTGGCCGGTCTTGAACAAGTTCCAGTTTTTGTAAAAAGAGCAACTGACCGAGAAAAAATGATTTATGCCATCATTGAAAACGTGCAAAGATCAGATTTGAATTGTGTTGAGGAGGCACTAGCTTATTTCCAATTAATGGAAGACTATAAATTAACTCAAGACGAAGTTGCTAAAAAACTTGGAAAAGAAAGATCTACGGTTGCCAACTTTTTAAGGATATTAAAACTTCCAAGAAAAGTATTAGACATGGCCCAAAAAGAAACAATTTCATTTGGACATGCAAAAATTTTAGCGAGCGTTAAGGATAGAGATTTATGTTTTAGATATGCAAACCAAGTTATCTCACAAAATCTGTCTGTAAGAGAACTTGAAAAACTAATTAAGACAAATCCAAAAAGTATTAACAAAGAAAGAGAAAATCCATTTTATGAAGATAAAATGGAACAATTTAAAGAACAGTTAGAAAGAAAAACAGGTTTTCATTTTGCTATTAAATCAAAGGAAAATGGTTCAGGTCACCTTATTCTGAAATTTTCTAACGAAGCAGAATTTAACGATATATTTGAATATTTAGTCGAGAGGTAATTTTGGTTAAAAAAAGTGATATATCTGCCATCATTGAGGAAGGTTGTAAATTCGAAGGAAATCTTTCTTTTAACGGAGTGTCTAGAATTGCAGGTATTGTCAACGGCAGTATTTTTTCAAATGATACTGTAATAATCTCTGAAGGTGCAGTTATAAATGCTGATATAAATGCTAACATTATTTTAATTTCAGGAACTGTAAAGGGTAATATAAATGCAAGTTCTCGTGTTGAAATTATAAAACCTGCTCGTTTTGAAGGAACTATTGCGACTCCAAGTTTAGTTGTAGAAGAAGGTGTTATCTTTCATGGAACAACTAAAATGAGTGAAAATGATATCGAGTAGTTTTTTTTCTTAAATCAAATGTAAAGTGTTTTTGTGCATAGCAATTCATGAAGTGAATATTTCTTTTCTGTGTTGTTTCAACTTGACTAATTTCTCTACAAAGAATATTCATAAACGGCCTATTTTGAAATTTTATTTTGAAGGAAAGTTCGACTTATGGAAGCTATAGCTGCTATTTTCAAAAGACTTGAAATTGATAATTCTTTCTATTTTCAATTTGCAATTTTTATTATTTTATTTTTCGTTTTGGATTTTCTGTTATTTTCAAAGTTGAAATTTGTTTTAGAGCAAAGAGAGGCCAAGACGACAAAACTTAAATCAAAGGCCGAGAATAAATTCAACTTAGCAGATGAAATTGCAATCAAATATAAGGATAAGTTGGATGTAGTTCATAAAAGAGTTCAAGACTCTCAGACAAAAGCTAAAGCTGATTTTCTTAAAGAAATTGATCAAAAAATTAAAAATGAACAAGATCAAATAAATTCCGAGATAAACACTAAACGTAAAGAACTTATTGCAGAATTAGATACGAAAAAAACAGAAGTATTTAAAGAAATTGGACCTCTAGGTACAGAGTTAATAAATAAACTAGAGAATGCTTAAAAAGGGTAATATTACATGATTAAATTTATAAGTATGTTATTTCTGACTACAAGTTTATACTCAAGTGCAGGAGCACCACATGAACCATCTATAAAGGATTTGATCTATCCTTCAATCAACGCTGTAATATTTTTTAGTGTTGTTATTTTTTCTCTAAAGGGTGCACTTAGAAATCTATTTAACAAAATGTCACTTGAGGTTTCTGCACTGATTGATGAAGCTGCTGTGAAAGACAAAGAAGCTGATATTAAACTTAAAAAGTATCAAGAGAAATTAGACAATTTTGATAATGAAGTTATTAAAATTGAAAAAGAGTCTGCGGATCAAATCGTTACTTTTAAAAATAAAACATCAAATGAGGCAGAAGAATCAATTTTGAGATATAAAAAGGATTCAATGGCCAGACTCGATGGCGAGATTCAATCTTTGGAAAATGAATTTGCAGAGCAATTTGTAGATAAACTTATTGATGTTGCAAAAGAAAAAGTTTCTAGCAACAAAGACATCGGTTCATCTGTAACAAAAAATCTCGTAAGCAGTTTAAATTAGGGGTTAAGAAGTGAAAGTTGAAAATGTAACGAAGGCCTATGCAAAGTCTTTGTACGAATTGGGAAAGGAAGCAACCATCGATGTTGCAAAAGAACTGACAGAGCTTACAGAAATCATTAATGAAAATAATGATCTTGAAACTGCTTTATTTCTAGATTTATTTACAATCGAAGAAAAATCTGGCGTCTTAAATGACGTTTGCAAAAAACTGAATTTATCTACACTTACTACTAATTTTCTGAGCTTTCTCAATCAAGAAAAACGACTTGGTATTTTACCAATGATCTATAAAAATCTCATCGTGATAGATGATCATCACCGAGGATTTTTAAAGGGTGTTATAGAAGGCAATTCAGAGGGTGTCGAATCTGAGTTTCAGCAAAAAATAACTTCTTATCTCTCTAAAGAATTAGGAAAATCAATTGAATTAAGTTATCAAAAATCAGACAAAATTACTGCTGGCTATAGGGTGACAGTTGAAGATCTTCAATTAGATGCTTCTATAGATAATCAATTAAAACAATTTAAGAAAACAGTATTGAATTCGTAATAAAACAATATGAGGTAGAGGATGTCGATAAGACCTGAAGAAATTACAAGTATTATAAAACAAAGAATTTCTAACTTTGAATCGAAGCTCCAAGTTGATGAAGTTGGAACCGTTTTAACAATTGGAGATGGTGTTGCTAGAGTTTTCGGTTTGAAAAATGCAATGGCCGGAGAGCTCGTTGAATTTGATACAGGTACAAAGGGAATGGTTCTAAACCTTGAAACAAGTAACGTAGGTGTTGCTGTACTTGCAGATGATCATAAAATTAAAGAAGGTTCTACTGTTAAAAGAACTAATGAAATTGTTTCTGTTCCAGTTGGTGATGCATTACTTGGTAGAACAGTTAATGCTATTGGTGAGCCGATTGATGGTCTTGGTGAAATTAAATCAGACAAATCTGCACAAGTTGAAGTTAAGGCCCCGGGAATTATTGCTAGAAAATCAGTTCACGAACCCTTACAAACAGGTATTAAGGCAATCGATTCTATGATTCCGATTGGTAGAGGACAGCGTGAACTTATCATCGGGGATAGAAAAACTGGAAAAACAGCAATTGCAATAGATACAATTATTAATCAAAAAGGCAAAGATGTCGTTTGCGTATACGTTGCTGTTGGACAGAAAAACTCCACAGTTAGACTCGTTCAGCAAAGATTGAAAGAGGCCGGAGCTTTAGATTATACGATAATTGTAAATGCTTCAGCATCTCAACCTGCTCCTCTTCAGTTTATAGCTCCCTATACAGGTTGTGCAATGGCAGAATATTATAGAGATAACGGTAAACACGCATTGATAATCTATGATGACTTAACAAAACAGGCCCAGGCCTATAGACAGATGTCACTTCTTCTTAGAAGACCTCCAGGTCGTGAAGCATTCCCTGGTGACGTATTTTACCTTCACTCTAGACTACTGGAAAGAGCGGCTAAACTTTCTGATAAACTCGGAGCTGGTTCACTCACTGCTCTGCCAGTAATTGAAACTCAAGAAGGCGATGTTTCCGCTTATATACCTACAAACGTTATCTCAATTACTGATGGACAAATTTTCCTTGAGTCAGATTTATTTTATTCTGGTATTCGACCAGCTGTAAACGTTGGTCTTTCTGTTTCAAGAGTTGGTGGTTCTGCACAAATTAAAGCAATGAAAAAAGTAGCTGGTACTCTCAGACTAGATCTTGCTCAATATAGAGAGCTTCAAGCATTTGCTGCATTTGGTTCAGATTTAGATGATGCTACTCGAAAAACTTTGGCCAGAGGAGAGAGACTTGTTGAATTGCTAAAACAAGGTCAGTACAAACCAGTTGATGTTATTGATCAAGTTGTTGCAATTTTTGCAGCTACTAATGGTTTCTTTGATATTGTTCCTACTTCTGAAATCAGAAAAGTGGAAGCAGATCTGTTAGAATTACTCAACAGTAAACATTCTTCGCTAATGGAAGTTCTACGTGCAGAGAAAGCAATATCAGATACTACAAAAGCTCAGCTAGAAGAAGTAATTAAGAATTTTCTTGCAACGAAATCATTTTAGTGAGGCCGTAGATGGCAAATATTAAGGAACTAAAAAAGAAAATAAAGAGTACGAAAGGCACGCTTAAAATTACAATGGCCATGAAACTTGTTTCTGGTGCAAAACTTAATCGGGCCCAACATGCTATTACAAGCTCAAGGCCATACGCTAATGAGTTAGAAGATTTGATAAAGACTGTTTCTGCACTTGTGCAAAATTATCGGCATGACTACCTTGAAGAAAATGAAGAAAATAAAAGATCTGCTCTTTTAGTTGTTTCTTCGGATAAAGGCCTGTGTGGTTCTTATAACTCTGGCCTTATAAAAAAAGTAAAGGCCTTCATAAACGAAATTGATGAGGATTTTAAAGTCTATTTTATTGGAAAAAAGGCAAAAGATATCCTTGGCAAAGATGTTAATACCGGTAAGTATTTTACTTTTGAAAAAAATGAAGCCTCTTTTCTTGAAATACAAAAAGTAGGTCAAGAGCTTGGAAATTTATTCAAAACAGGTGAATTCGGAAAAGTATATGTCGCGTATAATATTTTTCATTCTGCAATTAGTTTTGAATCAACTGTGAAGAAAATATTACCTATGACTGTAAATTTGGATGAAAAAATCAAATTAAAAGAAAAATTTCCATTTGATTTTAAATATGAACCAAATCCAAAAACTATCCTTGATCACCTCATACCAGAAACCTTCATCAGTACACTTTGGACATGTGTTCTGGATGCACGTGCAGCTGAACATGGTTCTAGAATGACGGCCATGGATAGTGCTTCTGGTAATTGTAAAGAAGCTATACGAACTTTAACTTTAAAAATGAATAAATTGAGACAGGCCGCAATTACTACTGAGTTGATAGAAGTAGTTTCAGGCGCGGAATCTCTCAATGGATAAGGAGTCAAAAATGTCACAAAACGTAGGAGTTATCCGTCAGGTTATGGGACCTGTTGTTGATGTTGAGTTTGAAAACGGTGTTTTGCCGGAGATATACAATGCACTCACAGTTACCAACAAAGTTATATCTGATGAAGAGGGAAATCTGGTCCTTGAGGTTGCTCAACACTTAGGGGATAACATTGTTAGAACAATTGCAATGGACTCATCTGAAGGGTTAAGCCGAGGTCAAAAAGTTATCGATACAGGAGATTCAATTAAGGCCCCTGTTGGTGCAGAGGCTTTAGGTAGAATTATCAACGTTGTAGGAAAACCTGTTGATGAAGCAGGGCCAGTGAATGCAAAAAAATATTATCCTATTCATAGAGAACCCCCAAAGTTTGAAAAACAATCAACTAAACTTGAGCCTTTCTACACAGGGATTAAGGTTATTGACCTACTTGCACCCTATTTGAAAGGTGGAAAAATTGGTTTATTCGGTGGGGCCGGTGTTGGGAAGACAGTTCTCATTATGGAGCTCATTAACAATATTGCTACTCACCATGGTGGATATTCAGTTTTTGCTGGAGTAGGTGAACGTACACGTGAAGGAAATGACCTTTATTATGAAATGAAAGAGTCTGGCGTTCTCGAGAAAACTGCACTTGTTTATGGGCAGATGAATGAACCTCCGGGCGCTCGTGCTAGAGTTGCTCTCACAGGACTTTCAATTGCTGAATATTTTAGAGATGAAGAAAACAGAGATGTTCTTTTCTTTGTTGATAATATTTTTAGATTTACTCAAGCTGGTTCTGAAGTTTCGGCCCTTCTTGGTCGTATTCCTTCTGCCGTTGGTTATCAGCCAACACTCGGTACAGAAATGGGTGCCATGCAAGAAAGAATTACATCTACAAGTGATGGCTCAATTACTTCTATTCAAGCAGTTTACGTTCCAGCAGATGACTATACTGACCCAGCGCCTGCAACAACATTCGCGCACCTTGATGCTACGACTGAGCTATCAAGATCTATTGCTGAGCTTGGTATTTATCCAGCGGTTGATCCACTTTCTTCATCTTCAACAATCTTATCTCCTGATATTCTCGGACAGGATCACTACGATGTTGCTCGAGGAGTTCAGGCCATACTTCAAAAATATAAGGAATTACAAGATATTATTGCAATTCTAGGTATGGATGAATTATCTGAAGAAGATAAAGTCGTTGTGGCCAGGGCCAGAAAGGTTCAAAAGTTTTTATCACAACCATTCTTTGTTGCTGAGCAGTTCACTGGTATTGCTGGTCAGTTCGTAAAAGTAGAAGATACTATTGCCTCGTTTAAGGCCATTCTTGATGGAGAGGTAGATGATCTACCTGAACAAGCTTTTTATCTTGTTGGTGATTTAGAGATGGTTAAAGAGAAGGCAAAATCTATGCAGGAGTCATAAATGTCTTATTATACTGTTGATCTACTTACACCTTCTGAAGTTTTGGCTAAAGATGTTCCGGCCGATGAACTTTTGATTCCAACCGTTAGAGGTCAAATCAATGTTCTAAATGATCACACTCATATCATTACTGAGCTTGATACCGGAATTTTAACTTTGAAGGCCCCAAATGGTGTTAGAAAGTTTCATGTCACTCATGGTGTTTGTAAGGTACTTGAGCACAAAGTCACAGTCTTGGCCGGTGTAAGTGAAGAGGACCGGTCAATAGATATTACTAGGGCACAAGAAGCACTCAAGAGAGCAAAGGAAAAACTTTCTGGCATGGATCCATTGACTGATCACGAGTTCAAAAAGTTCTATATGAAAATAAGACGTGCCGAAAATAGAATTGAGCTTGCTAAAAACGGGAAAAAAGTTCCATAATTTTTTTAAACTTATTCATATGAGTGGCCAATTGAATGGCCACTAAAAAAGGCCTCTTTTTTAAGAGGCCTTTTTTATTTTTTGACTATTCAAAAAATGAGCTACGGAATGTTTTGACCATTGAATTAACTATACTGACTTCAATTATAATAATAAATAGATTGCAGCTTGTTTGCTTTAAAAAAGGGTTAAACAAACGTGAAGAATAAATTCTTCTTTATTCTTTTTTGTATGATGTTCCATTCATGTGGAAATGGCCCTGTGGTAGTTTCTCTAGATAAAAAAATTTCTCCCAAAAGAGGTAATGTTCAAAAGTCTCAAATTAAAATTGAAGACTCTGCAAAAAAATTAATAGAAGCAAAAAAGAAAATTCAAATTGTTAAGAATTCAATTTTATTAGGTCATATTGTTACTGATAAAGTTATGACAGAAGATTCAAAATTACTCAATATCCCAATAGTTGCCAAAGTGGAAATAATTGAAAAAGATTATGGTGAATTATCTATTGCGGCAGAAAATGTTATTGCAGTAAAGGATGATCTAAAAGTTGAAAATCCTAATACGACACTATCAAGTGGGATGAGTGAAGTGATTTCTGGAATGCAATTTTCTTTTATGAATCAAGGAAGAAAATATGCCTCAGTTACTCAAGTTAAACAGACTGAAGTTGAAAAGGAAGATTCAAACAACAAACTTTCTGGTCCTATAGGGGCACTTCCCAAGTTCGATTCTTTTGAACAAATCGAAAATGAAAACGATGTGATTAAAATTGCGATGAGTGCTTCACAGAAAAATGTTCTAAGTGAGAGTTCTACTGACTATGAAATAAAACCGTTATTTGAAATCAATTCAACTGTCACTAAAGATAAAGATGAATTAAGTTTTGATGACTATTCACAGGATAAAGACATAAGTCTCAAAGTGACTACTCTTGACAAGAAGGTTGTAGATTTTGACAAGAATAAACCCGTAGAGATGGCCGTTCAAGTAAGTGAATTAGATAAACCTATTTCACAAAATGTTTTAAACGCTGTTCAAAGAGAAATGAATGATCAGAAAATGAATACTCAAAATCTTCAAAAGTTAAGCTCAAATCAAAAAAGACCCTCTCAAATGTTAAATCATGATGTGAGTATTCAAAGAAGCTCTGTGATAGAAAATGCGGAGTTTGAGTATTCAATAAGCACTGTAAAACTTAACCAAGTTTCATTATTAGAAAAAGGCGAAGCTTATTTGTCTAGCTATTCTTTTGTTCCTCTTTATGATGAGAATACTGAACTTTTTGATACTGATGGAGAAATAGAGTATAAATTTAATTTAAAAGATGGGCATGGAACCTTAAATGGTTCATTTCATCATAAGGATATTTATACTGTAAATACAGATTTGTATCTTGAAGACGACGTCCTTTATGAAATACCAGTATTTGCAAGAAATGAGTTTGATGATTTTTTAACTAATTTAGAATATGAGGGAGAGGGTGGATATTTATTACTTGAACTCGATAGTACTTATATAAGTTCTGATATAGATGTTGAGTATTCAAAAAAAGTTTACCTTACAAAAGATTTTAAGTTAATTGATGACCCAAAGCAGATGTATTATGCTCTGTATTTAGGAGTACGGCCAGGCAATGTTATGCTTACTGTTCAGAATCAATTAAGTGGAAATGATGCAAAAAAATTGGTTTTAGTCAGAAATGAAGAAATCACGTTTGAAATTGTCGATTTTAAAGCGCCGGCCTTAGAAAAAATACTAATAAGTACTGACAATGTCTTTGCGAAAAAGAAAATTGAATCAGATTTAACAGAAGATGAAATTGGATATTATGCGCAAAACATAAAGTTTAAAACTGCTGGGAATCAGTATATTTTTAAAAGACCAAGTTCCTTTTACACTTTCAAGGATTATTTTGAAATAATTGAAGGTGATGGAACTATTTATGTTGGTAATAATTCAAAAAAAGAAATTATTTATCCTTCAGTGGATTTTATGAATTCTATACTAAAAGAAATGCAGCTCGAGGATCTTACTCAAAATTGCTTGATTCAAATCAACCTAGACAAAAATCAGCTACAAGATTTTAAATTCACTGCTGAAGGAAGTAATGGCCTGATCAATCTGGAATTGCTGGCCCTTTACGAAGACGGGACAATAGGGAGTGAGGTTTCTGCTGATACAAGAAAAATCTTTCTTTTAGGTGATGTTGCTAAAAATCAAGATGCATATGTCGGAATAAAAATAGAAAATGCAAAGAACGAAATTACTTTTGCAAATTCCTTTTGTTCAAATGGCGTTTACTTAGTAGAGCAGTTTTAAATTTGTAAATTAAACTCTTTTTTTAAAGCATTTATCAAAGAATAATTTATTGTTTGGATATCTAAATCTTCACCAGGCATAATCCTACGTAAATAATAGAAATGAACTTCATATGTAATCGCCTTAAAGACTTTGCTCAGGATCATATCTGGAGGTAAGGTACTTTTCATTAAAATTTGATGATAGAGAAATCTTCTTGTATTAGAGAGTATTCCGTGAGGGTTATTGACATCAATAGAAACATTTTCTTCTTCAGGGAGTGAAAAATCTCTTTGTCTAAATTTATTTATTTTTAAAAGTTCATGTTTGATAACAGAGCTTTGAGCAGATACAGGTTGAACTTGAAGATTTATTTTAGACGGGAAAATTGCTTTGCTTATTGCCAATGGATCAGAAAAGAGTACGACTGGAACTAGATCTGCAAATAATTCATCATATATCCGATAGGTACTTGTAAGTCTTTCAATTTCACTGAGGTCAATCGTTGAGAGGTTGTAAAGCAGTTCGGTATAAATCAACCAGCTATTGTTGAAATTTCTGCGATTCAAAAAGCGTTTAACGATTCCTTCTCTCTGTGATTCTTTAGCATTTTTAGGGGAAATATTTAAGCCATGGTAAGATATCAAAAAACGATCAATTTTTGTAAATGGATCGATGTCAAATGGAAAATTTGAAAACACATTTTTAAAAAGAGGGTGTTGAGAAATATTATGGAAGAAAATAATATGAGAAAGTTCATGCGCCCAAATCGATAAAATACTTTCTGATTTCATATTTCTTTGCATTTGATGTGGTAAGACTAAAAAATTATAATACGGGACTGCCATAGCATGAATTGCATTGTTATTTGGGAAAAATTTAAGGTTGTTTGGAAGTTCGAAATGATCATGCATAAGCGCAAAGATTGAATTTGTTAAAGTTTCTAATTGCTCGAGGTCGTTTTCTTGCCAACCTGTAGATTTAATTAATTCAACTTGTTCGGGATGCAAATCATGAATTAATGAAGATTTTTTTAAACCATAATTTAGTATTAAAAGCTTATTGACTCGTTTTTTGAGTGGACTTAGTTTTTTATCACTAAAAAGAGAAGGTGGGGAAAATTTATTTTGACAATAAATCAGGCCCTTTTTAGAAACTGGAAAAAGAGAGTGACTCGTTAATAAAAGGATGAAAATAATCAAAATACGCATGGGATATATTATGCTTGTTTCAACGAATTTGGGATTGCTATTGAAAACATTACATAGAGTTTACAATAATTGATGGTAGTTCTTTGGATAATGACGAATGAGGGCCTTAGGGGTAATTTTCTTATAATTTTGAGAATTTAGATCTTCTGAAGAAATGACCACCGTACCTACAGGATAGATTTTATTTAAAAGTAGATGATTATTGAGGGTTTTGTGCTCAAATTGCATTTTAAAAAAATCTTTTCTATGAAAACTCTTTTTCGCAATATAGACATAAATGGGCCTTTCATCAGGCATAAGATTTAAATGTGGAAATAGCCTCGTCTTATTTGCCAAAGTGTACGTAAGCGCCAAAAAAGAAGCATAAAAGTTTTTTGAAGCAAACCCTATATGATCTGAATCATATTCAGTTATATAGCGTTCTAGTGGAAAAGTGATACTTTTGAACTTTTTCCTAGCACGAATTAAATGTTTAGTTCCTGAATTATAGGCCGTTATGGCCAGGTCCCACTGTCTGAGAATCTTAAAATTTTGCTTCATTAAATGCAATGCTGAAATTGTACTAAGTATAGGATTTAATCTATCATCTCTTTCGTTATTTATAACCATAAACTTTTTTCCAATAAATTTCATAAACTGCCAAGGTCCACTGGCCCCAACTTTTGATTTAGCTTTTGTATTAAAGCTAGATTCTAGAAATGGAGTGCTTAGTACTTCCTGCGGAAGCTCAAATATATTTATGTAGTTTCTAAAAAGTAATTCAAAGCGTTTATAATTGAGTAAACCTCTCTCAATTGCATCTTTTTGACCAGTTTGAATGCGAATATTAAAAGATCGTTCTGTGAAGAATATTTCACGTTTTTTAATATCAGTTGGAAGAGAAATATTTGATTTTTTTAAGACATCTAATATTCTATTACAAATTTTAGTAAGACAACTTCCCTTTGCAAGGGTCATAAAAGCAATTTTATACTTTTTAATTCTTTTTAAACCCATTGAGTTTTGAATGAGAGCTTGAGTTATGGAATTAATATTAGAATTTTTTAATTCAGTAAAGTTGATCGTTTCATATACTATGGAGAGATCTTCTTTATCATGAAGAACTATGGTGTTTCTATCGTGAAGAGAATAAATATGAAACCAAAAATTTACACTAGAATTGTAAAAGTTATCTATGGAAAACCGATCATCTACATTTCCTAATTTATCTTCTCTAATTTCAGAAAAAAGTTCTTCATGTCTTAGCCCTACTAATGAATCGAGTTTTAGACCTCGATAGAGTTCTTGTTCCTTTATAATCGTTTCAAGATTATCATCCACTATATAAGGGGAAATACATAGAGCATAATTATGCAAAAAATATAAAAATAATATTAACTTTCCCATTCGTGATTATTAAATACTTCGATTGTTCTTTGGTAGGCTGCAGAAACAATTGATGAAGTTGATTTTGGATCTAATGAAAAGTTATTTCTGAAAAAAAGATTGTAGTTCTCATGTTTAGGATAAATATCAATATAATGAACATTTTTATTATATTCTAGTTTTGTTTCTAAGATAGATAATATATTGCGAATATCTTTTTCGGGAAATCTTTGATTTTTCATATATTCATGAATTGTTTTTATGACATCAGCAGCAGTACTATTTTGTGCTCTGGCGGTGACAATTTTCTTCTGAATCATGAGCAATATAGACTGGAGACATATGGCCGGTAGCCCATAATTAACCAGAGAACCAATTTCTTCATGGTAGTGATATGGCGTATGTGTCCACGAGCTGATGATAAAGTCACACTTGTTATCCTTTGCAACATGTGTAGATAATGTATCTCTAATTTCCCCATCGATATAATACTCAGTGTGTCCAGTAACTGGATTATTTATGGGATAGGGTGAGTAAAGAGGGGGAACACTCATGGAAGCGGCCACAGCATCGGCCACAGGAGTGTGTTTATAATAAAAAGCAGTTAAATCATGGCCAGGATTTGGATAATTGTATTTACTAAAAACGACTTTTCGAGAGTGATCTAATTGGGTAGCGACAATAAACAGATCTGCAACGAAATCTTCAAAGTGAACTAGCTCCTGAAGCAGATACTTTTTGATGTAATTATAGAGGCCTTTGGTTGTGAAAAGCCCTGAAACCGAGAAAAAAATATTAAAGGCCTGCTTGAAAATAAAAGGAACTCCTTCAAGAGGATGTACATCAGCAGATCTTGGCGGCTTTTTTTTTACGTTACTAAAGCTAAGCATATCAGTATAAGAAATTGGCCTTAACACTGAATCATTGCGTTCTATAGAAGACTGAATAATGTCTATAGGTCTATAACCACAGGCAAGGTATAGAGAAACGAGTGATCCTGCACTTGAGCCGACATATGTTGAAATATTTAAATCAGTCTTAGTTGGAGTTTTATTACTAATAAAACTTAGACCTAAATCATCCAGAGCTTGTGCCACACCAAGATGCCATGCTGCTGCTTTAACCACTCCACCTGAAAGCACAAGTGCAATTTTTTTATTTTTTAAGCGATCAATATCTACTCGTTGCATAATCTTTCCTAGCTTTCTAGATTCTATCGGCCAGATTGTTTAAAGACTAGCTTTATAAGAAAAATCAAATTCATTCTCAAATGATTGGAAATTAGATTTTTAAAAATGTATAATCTTCTTAGGAGGGAGCATGGCCAGTGAAGGACAGTGGTTGTCAATACTTGACTATTCAAGATTAAGAAATATTTCAGTTTCGACAGTTAGAAGAAACATAAAGGGAAATAGGGTCAAATATAAAAAAGTTGATGGGAAATATTTAATTTTTGTTTCTGCTGAAAGATTAAATGCTTGTTCTAACCATGATCAAGAATTTTTAGATTTGAAGTTGAAAATTGAACAACTAGAGCTAGAATTAAGAAATGTTCATGAAGAAAATGCTGATTTGAAAACGCTAATTCTTTTTTACGAGAGTAAATTCAACAAAATTGAATCTTCACGAAATATAAACCAAGTTCCAGATTATTTACCAGAGTTGCCAGTATCATGATGAAGTTGTGTTTTACAATATTTATCTTTTTAGGAATTACAAATCTCTATGCAGACTCATTATCAATGCGCAGATGTATGTTGCTTCCTGTTGATGATAGTTTAAAGGATTCAATCTCCTTTAAAGTATATGAAGAAGTAGAGATGTATTTAAAAGAATCTAACTGGTGTTATTTTAGATCTAATTCAGGAATATTAAATATACTGGATAAATATAAAAGTAATCTAAACACACATCTTAAAAATCCCAAAATTCTAAATTTATTGGCGAAAAAAATGGGGGTAGGATCACTCATCAAGATTTCCATGACACCAGAGGTAAAAGGCGTTGAATTGCTGTTAGAGATAATAGGTGAGGATGGGGAAGATAAATATTTTATTAAGAAATCTCTTATTGATTCGCCAACTGCGCAATTACTGGCCCAAAATGTTAAAAAATGGCTTGAAGAGTATGAAAAAGTTATTCCTTATAATGCAAGAATTATTGGAGTCATTGGAGATCAGTTTACCATTGATATGGGTAAAGATATCGGAATTTTACCTGGCGATGAAGTCATTATAAAGAGACCAGTTAAAAAGAAAAAACATCCCTTACTTAAAGAAATAGTTGATTGGGAAACAAGAAAGATTGGGCAGGGAAAAATTTTTCACTCAGATAGAACACAGTCCCACGGAAAAGTTTATGAGTACTCTAGTAACAGTTCATTGCAAAATTTTGATTGGATAGAGTTAATTAAAAAGCGTGAAGTAAATCAAAAATTTATTGAATCTCCTGAAGATGATGAATATAAATTTGGTAGAGTAGGAACAGTTTCAGCACTTTTAGATTTGGGAAGTGGATCAGTAACAACAACAACTTCGGGTAGTACTGCAGCAAAATTAGGTGGTTTTTCATACGGAATTGATTTAAAGTCTCAACTTTGGATTACTAGAAACATTTTTCTGGGACTGGATTATAACACAAAAATCTCAACTTATTCCTTAAAAAGTGGAAACGCTACGAACCAAGAGAGTGATATAAGTACAGGGCAAGTTAAAATGAAGTTTGGTTACAAATATCTCCCATTGGGATTTTTTTATGGGCCTCAAGTTGACATTATTTTGGGTTATGGGCGCTATTCCTATGGACTTGATGATGTTGCCGATTCAATTGTATCTTGTACATTTTCAGGCCTTTTGATGGGGGTAGGAGCGTCTTTACCAATAAATAATTATTTTAAGGCATTTTTAAATATCGATTTTATGTTTAACCCTGGATACACAGAAGATATCACATTATACGGTGAGGCCGACTCTGCTACTAATTTTAATATAGAACTTGGTGGAAGCTTTAAATTTTCTCAGAATATCTGGATTGATGGAGTAATAGGTGCAAATAATTCAAAGGCGAAGTTTGTAAGCCCATCTGAGCGTTCTATAAGTTATCAGGATTCTTCATTTAAATTGGGAGCAACTTTCTCATTTTAGGTTGGCAATGAATAGAGTTAAAGAATTAGAAGTACTTATTAAGAAGCATAAAACATTATATTACGCAGGAAAACCTGAAATTTCTGACCATGAGTATGATAAATTAGAAGATGAGCTCAAAAAATTAGATCCTAGTAATTATTCTCTCATACTTGTAGGCAGTGACGAAACTTCACTAGACAGAGTTAAGCACGATAAGAAAATGCTCTCCCTAGGCAAGACTTACGATACAGAAGAACTCCTGAAGTGGATCGGAAATCATAAAGTAATTTCTATGTTTAAAATTGATGGAGTCAGTTGTTCGTTAATATACGAAAATGGAGAATTGATTCAATCGAAAACAAGAGGTAATGGAATTTACGGGGAAAATATTACGAGTAAAGTTCAATGGATTGAAGGAATTCCGAAGGCCATCTCAATTAAAGAAAGAATTGAAATCAGAGGAGAGCTTTATTGTGATGAGTCCCATTTTTTTCATTTGAGTGATGAGATGGGATATCGTGAGCTTGAAAGACCTACTTCTCAAAGAAATATTGTAGCAGGTTTGATTTCAAGGAAAGAAAATATTGATTTATGTCGTTATATCCAGTTCAAAAGTTTTGATATTCTTTATAATGAATATTCTCCTAAAGAAGAAATTGAAAAATTTAAAACGCTTAAAAAAATCGGATTTGATATCACTGAGTGTTCAATTATTAAGGATAAAAATGATTTAGAAACTGTTATTAATGAAGCACGTAGTTTTATATCAGAGGGAGATTATCAGATTGATGGTTTAGTTTTTACGTATAATGACATAAAACTTCATGAAGAGTTGGGAGAAACCGCTCATCATCCTCGGTATAAACTGGCCTTTAAATTTCCCGGTGAATCAAAAACAACATCACTTAAAGATATTGAATGGTCTGTCTCAAGAAATGGGGTTCTCACTCCAGTAGGTATAGTAAAACCGATAGAACTTAGTGGTGCAAAAATTTCTCGAGTTACTCTTCATAATTACGGTTTAGTAAGACAATATAATCTAAAAATTGGTGATGAAATTGAAATCATACGCTCAGGAGAGGTTATTCCTAAGTTTTTATCTGTTGTCAGTCCCTCAAAAGGAAAATTTGCTATTCCTACAAATTGCCCAATCTGTGAATCGTTACTTGAAATAGAGGACATTCGTCTGCTTTGCCTGAATAAAAACTGTCCTGGCAAAAATAAAGAATCTATCTTGTATTTCATCCAAAAAATTGGAATTGAAACAATTTCAAAAAGTAGAATTGATGAAATGATAAAATCAGGATTAGTTCAGAAAGTTCAAGATCTCTACAGATTAAGTGAAGATGATTTTTTAGTACTTGATAAAGTTAAGGAAAAATTATCTAAAAAATTTGTTGCTGAAATTGAAAAGTCGAAAAAGACAACGTTACCGATTTTTCTAAGTGCTCTTGGTATTCAAGGCGGAGGAATTAATAGTTGTGAAAAAATCGTTCACCACGGATTTAATACTATTGATAAAATATTAAACCTTACTGTAGATCAACTCGAAGAAATCGAAGGATTTGCCAAGAAGTCATCCACAGACTTTATCAATTCACTTAGTGATAAAAAACCATTAATCAAAGATCTGATGAAAATTGGTTTCAAATTTGAGTTTGAAGAAATTGTTGAAAGTGCAATTTCAGGGAAAAAAATCTGTATCACTGGAACATTAAGTTCTAAAAGAAGTGTAGTCCAAGATAAAATTAAAAAAGGAGGCGGTATAGTCGTCTCTTCTGTCTCAAACAATACAGATTATCTTGTTACAAATGATACCGATTCCAATTCTAGTAAATTTAAAAAAGCTAAAGAATTTAAAATCCCTATTATTACAGAGGAAAAGCTCAACACTCTATTAGGAATCCATTAAAAAAATATAAATGATAAAATATATTTTCAACTGTAAAATTCTATTTTGTTATTAGCTAGTTTTATTCATCGCTCATTACAAATAAATCTTTTGAATCCAATCTTTCCATTGACCTTTTTTCATATCATAGTAATCTTTCTTTTTTTCATTCGGCAAAAATTCTCTGTCCTGCTGCCATAGGGTGCTTATTTCATCAATCCTTAACTTATCAACACCTATCGCTGCTGCCAGTGCAGCTCCATAAGCAGTTGTCTCAATTACTTTTGGACGAATAATTTTCATTTGTGAACAAGTTGCTTGATTTTCCATCAAAAGATTATTAGCAGCTGCTCCACCATCAACATTCATTGCATTAATTGTTAATTTTGAATCGATTACCATCGACTGATACAAATCATTAATAGATAAGTTAATCCCATCAAGGCAGGCCAGGGCCAAATGTTTTTTTGAAGTATCTCTCGTAAGCCCAATAATACTCGCCTTGGCCTGTGAAATCCAATATGGTGTTCCAAGGCCTGTGAAAAATGGAAAAAAGATTAAATTCTTCATCTCTTTGAGATTTGTTACTTCACTGGCCAGGCCTTCAACTTTAGGACTAGAATCTATAAAACTTAAATTATCCCTAATCCACTGTACTGCTGCTCCAGCTATATATGCTGCACCTTCTAAAGCATAAAATTGCTTTCCATTGGCCCTGTAGGCCACTGTTGTAATGAGTCCATTTTGTGAAACAATTGGTTCTTCTCCTGTATTGAGAAGCATAAAAGCACCTGTTCCGTAAGTACATTTGATATCTCCACTTTTAAGCCCTGCTTGTCCAAATAGTGCAGATTGTTGATCGCCTAAAATTCCTGAAATTGGAATTCCGTCTGGAAGAAAACTCAATCCTTTAGTTTTTCCAAAAATTCCAAACGAATCACAGATAACAGGGAGTGTGCTTTTTGGAATATGAAATGTATCTAGTAGCTCATCATCCCACTGACCATTTTTAAGTGACATAAGTAAAGTTCTCGAAGCGTTTGACGCTTCTGTTTTGTGTTCAATATTGCCAGAAAGCTTATAAAGCAAAAATGTGTCAATGGTACCAAATAATAAGTTCTTTTGCTCGTGAGCGTCTTTAACTTTTTTTACATTTTCAAGCATCCATTTCATTTTTGTTGCCGAAAAATACGGATCAACTGGTAGTCCGGTTTTTGTGGTAATTTCTTGCGCTTTCTTATTCAATTTAAGTTCTTCACAAAAATCATTCGTTCTTCGATCTTGCCAGACAATTGCGTTTGTCAAAGGCCGTCCATCTTTATCAAAAGCGCAGGTTGTCTCTCTTTGGTTAGTGATTCCAATTGCGATAATTTCATCAGGATCAACATTATTTTTTTCAAGAACATTTTTTATTGTAGCTTCACATGTATTCCATATGTCATTTAGATTGTGCTCAACAAGACCTGGAGAAGGGTATATTTGTGGAAATTCTTTGTTTACTTTATCAATTAACTCAAATGTCTCAGCATTAATAATGACACTTGTTGTCCCCGTTGTCCCTTGGTCAATGGCCAGATACACTTTCATAAAAACCTCCAATAAAACAGAAGATTAAACGAAAAAAATCTAAAAGCAAAGATTTAGAAAAATTACTCAGTTAATTTTAAGCTAAAATCATGAGTGATTATTTGTGCAGTTGTTTCCCACTTCTGAGCTAGGAAATAATTGACCCCTCTATAAAAAAAGATACTTATAAAAACAAGTGAGGTCATGAGTAAAAGAAACTCTATAAGTGTTTGACCCCTGTTATTCCTGATAGACTCTAACTTATGCATATGGTAAATTGTATTGTCTTTATTTCGTTTAGACTAGGAGTAAGACATTAAAAAATTTTTCCCACTCTATATTTTTGGACTTTTTTTCTGTGTAACTCTTTCGCTACAGTTTTTATCTGAAAATATAGATCTTTTTGCAGTCCTATTTTCTGCTGAAGCTAAAAAGAGTAAATTATACGAAATGGCATATAAAAAGACTCAATTTAAGGGAAAGCTTTTTTCCTTCAAAGAAAAAGAAATGACTTCAGAAGATGTGAATTTTGTTGATTCTGAATTGAGTAACAAAACAGTCATTCTCAATTTTTGGGGCCATTGGTGTGGGCCATGTTTAGAAGAGTTTCCCTCACTGGTGAAGTTAAATAGTCTAATCTCTAAAGATAGCCTTAAAATAATCGCCATAAATACTGATGAATTAGATCAGTTAAAAAAAGTTTCAAAGGTAATTAGAAATTTTAAATTAGATTTTCCGATTGTTTTTGATCAAGATTCAAAAATAACAGAAATGTTTGAAATTTCAGCAATACCAGTTTCGATTCTCATGCATAAAGGGAAATATGTTGAGAGTTTTGAAGGTGGTGTGGATTTTTCCTCTATCGAATTTATCAATAAAATCAAAGAGCTAACAAAGACAAACTAAAATTGCCTTGCCTTGATGCCCGGTTAGGGAATAGACTGGAAGTATGAAGGTAAGTTCTAATCTCAAGATTTTAATACTTGATGACTGTCTTGATACAAGAAATTATATCAAACTAATTCTCTCTAAGAAGGGTTTTAAAAGACTAGTGAGTGCGCATAATGGTCGCGAGGCCCTAGAAATATTAGATAAGGCCGAAAAAGAATTTGATCCAATAAAAGTCATCTTGGCCGACTGGCAAATGCCTGAAATGGATGGATTTACATTTTTAACAAAAGTGAAAGAAGATAATCGATTTTCAAAAATTCCTTTCATCATGATAACTTCTGATAACGATCGAGATCATGTTATAGAGGCCATTGAACATGGTGTGAATGACTATGTTATTAAACCTGTCAAAGGTGATGTATTGATTGAGAAGTTATCAAGAGTTTTTGGTCACGGGTAATGTTTAAAAATCCTACAAAAATTTATTTCATGATATCGTTAATGATTTTTTTTATGCGAGCTCAATCAAAAGAAAAGATTCGTTTTGTATCTTATTCCATACCACAGTATGTCATAAGTGAGTCTAAGGGTGAGTTTATAGACTTAATAAAAAAAATTGCTAGTGAAATAGATGTTGATATTGAAATAAAAATTTATCCACCTAGACGCGCGATACTTGCCTTTCAAAATGGAGAATTTGATGCTTATTTTCCAGGACTGGACATTTTAAATACATTACCTTTTTTTAATACTGTTCCGTATTATTTTAAAAAAGACTATTTATTTTTTAGAACAGGTGAAGAAATTAAAAGTATTTCAAATCAAAAAATTTGCATAACGAGGGGATATCCTTATGATCAAAAAATTCTTTTAAAAAAAGATATTAACTTTACGACAGCTGAAAGTGATGAAGCATGTATAAAAATGCTAAAAGCAAAACGAGTAAATGGATTTCTTTGTGAGATGATAACCGGAACCATTGCTATCGCTTCACTAGGGTATAAAAATATTTCAGTTGATCCAACAAATGTACTATCTTCTGCTCCTGTGTATATTACCTTTTCTCGAAATAAAAAAGGTAAAAAATATTCAGAAATTTTTTCTAAAAAGATTTCTGAGTATATTGAAAATAAATATTTAGAAAAATTGTTTAGGCCATCGATTGATAAAGTGACAAAAACTTTTGGGCCAGGACATAATCCCTTTATTCCTTAATCTCTGAGATCAACATAAAGGTTTTTTCCCCAATTATAGGTAATTTCATCAATTGTGTTACATTTAAAAACACTAAAACGTGGTTTCATTCCTTCTATTAATACCCCTTGATCTATAAGTCCAAGTGAGTGAGAAGCATTTAAGGTAATCGCCGACCACAATTGAGCAATATTCATTTTGAAAGTTGGAGCACTTATAGAGGCCAGCAAAAGTAAATTATCACAATGACAAGAACCAGGATTAAAGTCAGTTGCGATTGAAACTTTTAGTCCCTCTTTTAACATGCTTTCAACCGGAGCAAGTGGTTTGCCTAAAAAAAGTCCTGTACCAGGAAGTACTGTTGCAACAGTATTTGAATTTTTAAGTGCATTTATACCTTTTTGAGAAATTTTTAAAAGATGATCACAACTTAAAGCACCTTGTTGGTGTGCAAGAAATGCACCATTATTGTCATTAAATTCATCTGCATGAATTTTAAGTTTAAGACCTAAATCTCTCGATAAATTAAAAAGTATTTCTACATCTTCGGTGGAGAAGTATCCCTGTTCATGAAATATATCGACAATATCAATATGTTGATGAATATCTTTTAAGAGAGGGATGACTACTTTTTCTAAATATTCTGCAGAATTTATATAATCTTTAGGAACAGCATGAGCTGCCAGATATGTATTTAGAATTTGAATTTTAGGAGCAAATTTTTGTTTAAGTTTGTGAATAATCTTAGAAAGCAATTTTTCTCCATCATAAGTAAGGGCGTAACCACTTTTTATTTCGATAGTTTTTACTCCAAAACCTGCAATTCGTTCAATTCTTTCACATCCTAAATCGAAGAGTTCATCTTCACTGGCCTGTTGAGTTTGCTTCATAGAAGATAGTATTCCCCCACCGGCCTTAGCAATAGTCTCATAGTCAGCTCCATTTAATCTCATTGTATATTCTTTAGAGCGATTTCCTGAAAAAACTAAGTGTGTATGTGAATCAACAAGTTCAGGTGTGAGCACATGGCCAGCAAGATCTTGAGTTTGAGTAGAATGATATTCTTTGGGAAGATCTTTGGATCTTCCTATCCACAAAATTTGGTTTTTATCAAAAACGATAGCGCCATTTTCAATTATTGAAATATCTTCTGGTATTAAGTTTCTACCATCTTTTTGATAGGCATTTTCTAAGGTTAAAATTTGGTTTATATTTTTAAAACATTTCACTAAAGTTCCTCGGAAGGGAATTTGATATTTGTTTGTTTTGCCATTTCACGTGCTTCTTCATATCCAGCATCAAGATGTCTCATAACACCCATTCCTGGGTCAGAATTTAAAACTAAAGAAAGTCTTTGATCCATTTCTTTCGTACCATCACAAACGATAACCATACCTGAATGTTGAGAATATCCCATACCCACTCCCCCGCCATGATGGAAACTTGTCCATGAAGCACCATTCATTGTGTTGATCATCAGATTTAACAATGGCCAGTCACTCACGGCATCTGTTCCATCTTTCATCCCTTCAGTTTCTCTAAATGGTGAGGCAACAGATCCGCAATCTAGATGATCTCTACCAATTACAATTGGTGCCTTAACTTTATTTTCTCTGACTAGTTGATTAAATAAGAGCCCAGCTTTTTCTCGATCACCATATTGTAGCCAGCAAATGCGTGAGGGTAATCCTTGAAAAGAAATCATCTCTCTAGCTTTATTAAGCCAATTATGGAGTTTTTTGTTTTCAGGAAATAATTTTTTTAACTCTAAGTCAGTTGTATAAATATCTTCTGGATCCCCAGAAAGTGCGACCCAGCGAAAGGGGCCTGAACCTTTGCAAAAGAGTGGTCTAATATAGGCAGGAACAAAACCAGGAAAATCAAATGCATTTTTGAGTCCATGTTTAAGGGCATTCCCTCTTAGGTTATTTCCGTAGTCAAATACATGAGAGCCTTTTTGCTTGAAAGCGATCATGGCCTTCACGTGTTCAACCATGGTGTCTAATGACAATTGAGTATATTTCTTTGGGTCACTAGATCTTAAAGAAATGGCCTCATCAAGGGTAAGTCCATTGGGAACATATCCATTGAGAGGATCATGTGCTGAAGTTTGGTCTGTAACAATATCAATATTCAAATTTTTTTCAAGTAAATAATTGAAAAAATCAACGGCATTGCCCACCACTCCGATACTACAAGGTGTTTTTGTTGCAATTTTTTCCTTTGCAAGAGAGATTGCCTCTTCATTACTATTGGCCAGAATATCAATATATTTTGATTTTAATCTTTTTTTAATCCTTTCAATATCAACATCACATCCAATGAAAACTCCGTTGGCCATTTTGACGGCCAGTGGTTGAGCTCCTCCCATTCCTCCTAAACCAGCAGAAAGAACGAGCTTACCTGATAGATCAGAACCCTTACCATAATGTGTTTCAGCTGCGGCCATAAAAGTTTCATATGTACCTTGGAGTATTCCTTGTGATCCGATATAAATCCATGAACCAGCTGTCATTTGGCCATACATCATCTTATTTTCTTCTTTCAACTTATTGAAATGATCCCAATTCGCCCAATTGGGAACAAGATTCGAATTGGCAATAAGAACTCTCGGCCCATTCGGATTACTTGGAAAAACTCCAACTGGTTTTCCAGATTGAATCAGCAAAGTTTGGTTATATTCAAGTTCCTTCAAAGTACGAATAATATCGTTTAGTGCTTTATGATTTCTTGCGGCCTGCCCATTCCCACCATAAACAATTAAATGATCTCTATCTTCAGCAACATCAGGATGAAGATTATTGAGTAGACAACGTAATGCGGCCTCTTGGTGCCAACCTTTACATGTTAAACTTGATCCAGTTGGGGGAAGTGGGATATTATTATGGTTCATTTTAATTCTCCTAAAATTTTCTCAATTTCAAAAACTAATTTTCGAGACTTAATCAATTTTGAAATTTTCTCAATGTCTTTGTGAAGCGTACGGTCTTCTACAATTGGTGGAACTTTTTTTCTAATCAATGAATATATTTTTTCCAAAGCAGGTGAAGTCTTTAATGGTCTTTGAAACTCTAAGGCCTGAGTGTTACATAGGAGTTCAATTGACAAGACATTTTTTGTATTTTCTAAAACTTCTTGAAGTTTTCTACCTGCAGTCAGTCCCATAGAGACATGGTCTTCTTTATCTGTTGAAGTAGGAATTGAATCAACTGAAGCAGGATGAGAAAGGTATTTATTTTCAGAAGTCAATGCTGCCGCAGTGACTTGAGCTATCATTAATCCAGAGTTGAGGCCAGATTCTTTAACGAGAAAAGCTGGAAGATCTGAGAATGTTGGATTCATCATTTTTTCAATTCTTCTTTCTGAAATACTACATATTTCAGAAAGTCCCATGGCCAGATAGTCCATACATAGGGCAATTGCTTCTCCATGAAAGTTTCCTCCAGAAATAACTTTATTTTCATCTGGAAAGATTAGGGGATTATCTGTGACTGAATTAATTTCAGTTTTGATGACATGTTCAGCATGATAAAAAGTTTGTCTACAAGCACCGTGAACTTGGGGGACGCATCTTAATGAATAAGGATCTTGTACTTTTTGACAGTCGTCATGGGAATCTTTAATTTGCGAATCTTTCAAGAGTGTATTTAAGTTAATACATGTTTCATTTTGACCCAAATGAGGTTTAAGTTTAGATATAGATGGGTCGTATGCCTTGGTTGTACCTTTGACAGCATCAAGTGTGAGAGCAGCTGAAATATCAGCGATTTTCATGATTGATTTTGCCTCATAAACAGCAATGCAACCTAGTGCGGCCATGACAGCAGTACCATTTATAAGGGCGAGTCCGTCTTTGGGCCCAAGCTTTATGGGTTGAATATTTAATCTTTCAAGAACACTTTGAGTACTTTGACGTTTTTTTTCAAAATAAACTTCTCCTTCGCCGATGAGTGCCAGGGCCATATGTGACAATGGGGCCAAGTCTCCAGATGCTCCAACGGATCCTTTTTGTGGAATAACTGGCAGTATGTTTTTATTTAAAAACGTAATGAGGAGTTGTACGATTTGAGGGTTGATTCCTGAATAACCAGAACAAAGACAATTGGCCCTCAGAAGCATGATGGCCCTTGTGATTTCGTCATTGAAAGGTTTTCCAACACCAGTACAGTGTGAGCGAATGAGATTATATTGTAATTGCTCTAGGTCTTTTTTCTGGATAAATTTGTTAGAAAGTGCACCAAAACCAGTGTTGATTCCATAGACTGGTTTTTCTTTCTCAACTAAATCTAGAACGAATTTTCTAGATTTATCCATTTTCGAAAGTGAATCTTTTGAAATTTCAACTTGTACTGTCGCATTTTCACAGGTTGCAACATGAAAAACATCTTCAATTGAGAGGTTTTCACCGTTAATAATTAATTTTTCAATCATGTTATGCTCTTAAACTTTTAATTTTATCTAAGTAATCTTGTGGAGAACTGTTAAATATATATGACCCGGCAACTAAGTTGTCAGCTCCAGCGGATAAACAGTGTTTTGCTGTTTCATCATTAATACCGCCATCAACTTGAATGATATATTTATATCCATTTTTTTGTCTTAAATCATGAAGAATACTAATTTTATCAACGGCATTGTAAAGAAAGCTCTGTCCGCCAAATCCAGGTTCAACAGACATAACTAAAAAAAGGTCAACTAGGGACAATATGTCTGAATCTATTTCAGCTACGGGGGTATTGGGTTTTATTGAAATTCCTACTGAAGGATAAAATTGTTTACATTCATAGATAAGATTTTTTAGTGAATTTTTTTCAACAGATTCCAAATGAATAGTGAAATTGAATATATGGTGATCCTTCATTGCTTTAATGTAAAACTCAGGATTTGAGACCATAAAATGGGCATCAAGCTTATGTGAAGTAATCTTGTGGAGGTTTTTAATTATAGGAGGGCCAAATGTTAAGTTCGGGACGAAGTGTCCATCCATTATATCCAAGTGAAACCATAGATCATCTATATTATCAAAGTGTTTAATTTCACTTTCAATATTTAAAAAATCGCATGAAAGAATGCTAGGGGATATGATTGTTTTCAATTTAACTCCAATCAAATGGAGAATTAGCTAAAAGTAATTTGCTCTCCATTTTTTAAGTAATTCTGTAATCCATTAAGCAGCTCAGTATCTGAGGATTTCTTTTTTCCTTCAAGTTGCACAGTGCCAATTCGAAATGTTTCATCAAGACATCCAACCAATAGTTGTCCTGAAGAAATATCAATTTCGCCAGGACTAAGTTTTTGGGCAGAAATTTCTAATTCAAAGATTTTCAATCTCTTTCCATTCATTAAGACAAAAATTCCTGGCCATGGATGGAATGCCTTTAATTTGCCTGTTATTTCAAAGTAATTCATTGAATTAAAAAAAATGTGTCCATCATCTTTTTTAATAGAAGGAGCATAGCTTACATTTTGCTCGATCTGTTTTTCATAATGGAGTGAATTATTCAAGAGTAAATCTAAAAAATGGAAAAGACTGACAGCGCTGAGGTACTTTAGTCTGGTGTATAATGAGTGTCCATGTTCATTTTCAAAAATAGGTGTTTCAAGTGAATAAGCAATATCTCCAGCATCCATTTTTTTTACCATTTTCTGAATGGAAACACCTGTTTTTTTGTCATGGTTTAAGAGAGCGTACTGAATAGGTGCAGCACCTCGATACTTTGGTAATAAAGAAGTATGAATGTTAAAGGCGCCAAAAAGGGGTATGTCTAAAAGTTCATTTTTGAGAAATTGCGCAAATGCGAGGACAATAAAAAGATCAACTTTATCTTTTTTAATTTGTTCTATAAAATCAGTTTCTTGATTAATATTTTCAGTTTGTAGGAATGGTATTTTATTATTTTTACAATAATCGATAATAGGGGGAGAGTGTAGAAGCTTTCCTCTGCCAGAGGGTCTATCTGGCATACTGATGACTTTTGTAATCTCAACGTTTGGATGAGAAAAAAGAGTTTCTAATGCAGGAATTGAGAAATCAGGCGTTCCAAAAAAGATGGTTTTAAGTTTCTTCATTCTTTGATTGCTTCTTTTGTTTGATTAATTTTTTTTGAATGAGGTTTCTTTTAACAAAAGAAATTCTATCTATAAAAACGATTCCATCGAGGTGATCATTTTCATGTTGAAGACAAACGGCAAGTAATCCTTCTGCTTCTAAAGTATGAAAATGTCCATCTGTATCTTGAAATTCGACAGTGACTTCAGCTGCCCGAGTAACCTCTTCATACATTCCTGGAACGCTTAGACAGCCTTCTTCATATACTTGCTGTCCTTCTTTTCGAATAAATTTCGGATTTATTAAAATTCTTGGATTAAAATTTGAAAGAGTATATTCCTCTCTTCCATCAGGAAATTCTTCAACATCTCTTTTGTAGTCGATATCCATGACAAATATACGTTTGCTAACACCAATTTGTGGTGCTGCTAGTCCAATTCCCGGAGCTTTGTACATTGTAAACAACATATTTTGGCATAACTCTTTTAATGCAGCGTCAAACTCAGTGACAGGTTCTGCCACTTTTTTAAGAATTGCTGAAGGATAAGTATGAATCTTAAGCAGCTCACCTTCTAGATTAAATTTATTTTGTTCAATTGTGCTCATTCTTTTCTATATCATGACTTGTTATAGAAATCATCAGCTTAATTTACGCTTTTTGAACATGATAAAACCAATAAAAGCAGTGAGAATCAGGTGAGGAATAAAAACAGCATAAAAAGGGTTTATTTTTGAATTCTTTCCAAGTTCGAGAAAATATGAATTTCCAAGCCAGTAAAGAATTACAAGCACAAATGTATAAAAAATTAGTTTACCCAAGTGAGAACCTCGTCTATTTGGTGAATAGAGCGACAATGCTCCAAGAATAGTAAAGAATACACATATAAGTGAAGTGCCAATTTTTTCTAAGAATATAATTTGATATTCGTCTGTGTTTATCGTTGATTTTTTTAACTTTCGAATATACTCAAAGAGATCAATTATATTCAAAGTAGTTATATCTGATTCAATTTCAGAAAGATCCTCTGGAGTTTCCTCTATAAAGATTGAATATTTTTTTTCTTGGGTAGTTTTAGGAAAATTGAGTTCCTTAGAGTTATCTATGATTGTTGCATCATGTAGTTCCCATTCTTTATTTTGTAAATGGATGGCCTTCTTTGCACTAATGACTTTTTCAATAATCTTAAAACTTTTAAAAAAATAGATTTTAAAATCATATATAGTATTTTTTTCTAAATCAAAATTGACCAGGGAGAAAAAATAATTTTTTCCTTTGTACCACATTTTACCACTATTGAGAGTATTTGTTCTTAATCCAACACTCTTTTGATTGCTAAAATGATCAACCTTATCCTTCAATATATTATGCCGTTCAGATTTGGAATATGGATAAACAAAACCTAAGAATATAAAAAGAATTAGAGAGACCAAAACAGAGGCACTTAATAAGATACTTAAATATTTTTTAAAAGATAGACCGCTAGCAAATATTGCGACAAGTTCATTTTTACTTCTTTGCTTTTCAATAGCAAAAATAGACGCAAATATACAAGATATAGGAATAACGCGTCCAAGTAGATTGGGTAACTCAATAATGTAATTTTTTATAACATCTAAAGCGGTAACATTAGATCGCAAAAAGCCAGCAACAAGATTTCCTGCGGTCAATAAGAGAAGAAGAAAGAAAATGCTGCCCATTAAGGTTTTAAACCAATTTTTAAGAATATAGATGCGAAGTATTGTCATTTGGGCATTATAATTTTTTCAATGATAAAAGAAAAGAGACTTAAAGTAGGACGAATGATTAAATTAGTAATGAAAAAGTTTAAAGCGTTATGACGTAGCAGAAATTTTACGAGATGCGGAGAATAAATATAGTACAAGTCTACGAAATATTTTCCAGATTGCCTTTTTAAAAGCGATAATTTGAATTTTCTCAGGGTGTTTGTGTGTGGATGATTTTCACCGAAACATAGTGTTGCAATATAACATGCTTTGGAATTTACTCTTATTTTTTCCAGTGCATCTTTGAAAGCTTTTTGATTATAGGCCTGACCCTTTTTAACAAATTTACTAAGCATTTGGTAATTGATGTACTGATATTTAAAACCTATGGTAAAGGTTACAAATTGTTCAAGGCATCTAGCAGATTCATTATGAAGTCTCGGGTTACGGTCATAAGCTTTTGATAAATCCCAATATACTTGACTGATCATAAGGAGTTCAGGAACATCTTTTTGCAAATCAAAGTGCTTAGGTCTCAGTTTTTCTTCTGAAGTATTATGAAATCGAGCTAAAGAATTAAGGTAGATAAGATAATGTTTTACGGCCAGTGCAACATTGTCTTGCTGATAGTATTCTCTGGCCTGTTTAAGCATGCTTAATCGATCCCGATAACGTTTGATGATTTCAGGATGCTTTTTTTCTTCTTCTTGTCCTTTTTCCTTTTTTTGTGCCATGAGTGCTCTTCGGCATGTATAGAAATAACTTTAGGGAAATAGTCGGGTATTAAAAACGGTATGAGACAGAAAAAGAGGTTTCCTTCTGATTATAGATATTACCTTGGCTCGTTGGCTCGATATTTTTTGATTGGTTAATTGAAAATCCAAACGAAAGTTTAGGTTGTGCCCATAAGATACCAATTCCATTTCCCTTTTTGTTTTCACCTTGGTCTTTAAAAGTTCCAAATTTCAAAAAGAAATCAGAAAAAATTTTGAACTGAATAGCTGCAGCATAAAGAAAATTTTTATCTAGCTCCATTCGATACTTTGTTCCAATATCTAGCATAAGTGTAATGAAGCTAAGATAAAAATACTGAAATCCTACTTTTATAGATTGTTCTTCTTTTCTCTTAGAAAAAGGGTTAACAATGACAGCTCCAGAAGTGAGATTTTCTGTGATGACATGTGTAACACCAAAAGTTAAAGTGTTTTGATCTTTTACATCAATTCCCTCAAACTGAGTTTTGAGATAAGAAACACCAAAAGAGGAGACCTTTCCTATTGCTGAAGAAATTGATCCTCCAATTGATCTTCGTGATAGATTATTGTGCTTGAAGTCAGAATACAATGCCGACCCCTTTAATGTTCCTGAAGCATCTGTTAAAACAAAAAGGTTTGAGTAATCAGCATCATTTCTTAATTGATTTACTTCATCCATTTTCAGCTCACTTGAGCTTCTTTGATAGTAGATATTTGTGATATTGAAAAAGGTTAATGCTGCAGGGTTTAAAATGGTGGCCTCATCCAGAAGGAGTGAGCCAATACCTGCACCACCAGTTGATTGAAGTCTGGTCGTTGTGAGTTGCCTTTGGCCTAAGGCATCGATCTCATCCGCAAATGCAGGGTTTAAAATGAATAATAAGATGATAATATACAACCTCATGAATTCATTGTAGCACTATTTTTTAGTGAATTGAATCAAGGGAAGGTTAAATGTCTGTAAAAAAAATAGTTATTCCTGTAGCTGGCAGAGGGACTCGGTTTTTGCCTGCAACGAAACAGATACCTAAGGAAATGATACCGATTATCAATATTCCAATGATTAATTATGTTGTTGATGAGGCCGTAAATTCAGGAGTTGAGCAAATTATTTTTGTTACGAGTTATGGCAAGAATATGATTGAAGATTTTTTTGATCGAAATACGGCATTAGAGCAGTTTTTAAGAGATAACGGAAAAAATGAAATTGCCAGTAATATTGAGAGAATTGGAAGTAAAATTGAGGTTCTATCTGTTAGGCAAAAGCAGCAGCTAGGTCTTGGACATGCAATTAATTGTGCAGCTCCGTTAATTGGGAATGAAACCTTTGGAGTTATACTTGGAGATGACCTCATTCTTTCTGAAAAACCGGCCATTTCTCAGTTGATTGATGTTTCAAAAAAACAAAAGTTAAAATCTGTTATAGGGGTTATGGAAGTTAATAGGGAAGAGACTTCAAAATATGGAATTGTTGATGGCCATTTTTTAGATTCTGATAAAAAAACATTAAAAATGAATAAAATGGTAGAAAAACCCAAACCAGAAAATGCTCCTAGTCATTTGGCCACACCAGGAAGATATGTTCTAACGCCTGAGATCTTTGATTGTCTAAATGAAATTCCACGTGGAGCGGGTGGAGAGTATCAATTGACTGATGCAATTAACTTGCTTTGTCAAAAGGATGATGTTTATGCACATCTCTATGATGGAGACCGGTTTGATACAGGAAGTATTGAAGGGTACCTTAATGCAACTATTGAATTTGCATTAAGAAGACAAGATACTTGTGAATATATGAAATCTATAATTAAGCAAAAGGCCAAAAATTTATGAAATCATTTATTATTTTATTTTTTATATATTTATCGGCTTTTGGGATGACGACTCCTGAAGGTTTATTTCGAAATCCAGGAAGTGCAGTTATAAATGGAAATATGGTCGCTATAAGAATGTCTTTTGATGAAATAAGAGGACAGGATGCTCAAAAGGTTGGAGATTTAAATTCTAATGTTCAGGCAGCAGTGGTTAATGATGAAAAAGATTTGAGGGTTAAAAATTTTGTAAAATTTATTTTTTCTTCTCATCAAGAGGGAAGAATTGATTTAATTCAAATTTTTTATACTGATGCTAGTTTTGATAATAGTAGTGTTTATAAGGTAAATTATTTTAATAACCTGGAACAAAAAATATTAGCAGATAAGGATCCTTTAAGAGAGCTACTTTATGGATTAATTGTTAGTTATAGTTTAAATTCTTCAGTTGCAATGAACCATATAATGAAAAAATATGTCCCTGATTATAAGACAAATTTAGAATTAATTAATGTTGAAAAAAAGGTTTTATATGACAAATACAAGCAGTATTTATTTGCAGTTAAGGATGATAAAGACCTTAAAGAAAGTTTACCTTCACCCATGCGTCCTGCAGAAGTCGAAGATAAAGAAAGAGTTAAAGAACTACTAAAAAAATCTATGTTTTTGGATTCTAAAAATATCTCTTTAGAAAGAACGAGTAGAGGGCATTTTCAAATAAAAATGGAATACCCTAATTTTAAAGCATTATTTGAAAATGACACACACAGATTAAGGGAGTTAGTATTAACTAAGGATGAAATTCCTTATGAGATTAAGGTTAATCAGTATATTTCACTAAATGGAGTTCAGACCCTACCACAGTATATTCAGGTTAATCGTAGTGGATTAGAAGTTAAGGCTAACCTAATTGATTATTCAGCTTTTATTAATAATGCGAAATCGATTAGCGAAAGATACATTGAGTATAAGGAAACTGTAGAAAAAAATAAGAAAGAAAAATTGAGTAAATTTGTAGAGAAAAAAACAGATCTTTTTTATTAAAATCAATGATTTAACCTTTTATTCACTGATAATTTAATGATTTTGTAAAGTTTTAGAGCAATATTTCCGTTAAGTCTTCGAGTTTAATGAGTCTCGGAGAACTTATGCTTAAAGCATATAAAATATTTATCAAAACAAGTGCACTTATCTTTTGGATGATGTTTTCTTTTAAGGCCTTTGCAGTTAGTGATCAAGAGGTATTACAACTTCTGGTAAGTATGGCCGCGCAACAACCTTCTGCACAGATTGAAGAATTTGATATAACAGATATTATCCCGATACAGACATCTACTACTGCAGATTTATCGGAAGAGTACGATAGAGGTGTGGATTGTTCCCTTACTTCAACTCGTCCAGAAGGTTATGTAAATATTGAAAAGTTACTTTCTAAAATGAACGTTAAAGCTGCTGATAGAAATAATAAATTTTATATTGAAGGTGATACTCAGAACGGTAATATGGTTATGAAAATCAGTGGATTTTATGGCCTATGCTTTAAGGGCAATGTGAGTACGAGACTCGAGAAAAAGGAAATTAATGGAAATCAGGTTCTAGTTACATCGGTAATGACAAATACTAAAGATCAGGTAACAGATTCTAATAGTTTCATGAGATGTGTTGAAAAAAATATTGCTAAGAATTTTAATGATCCTGCGGAAGGTAGTAGATTTCTCAACTTATTAAGTGAATTGAAGTCAGTTCCAGATATGGCATCTGCTCAAACCATACTTTCTGATCAGAACAATCAAGCAATCTTAGGAAAGCTTAGTCCTATTGTAAAAAAATTATATAAGAAATCACATTTAGTTTTTAAAATGCCAGATTATGACAAGTCGCGTTCTTTACAATATTTTATGGAAGGTTATATTTCAGATGAAATACGTGGATTAAAAAATAAATTTGTAGATCCAAATAATGCTTGTCGATTTTTTTATGGTACATCTAACAATCTAATTCACAGTGCTCAAGATGCATCTTTGCATTCTTTACGCTTGCAATGTGCTAGTCGAGATCCATTAGATGTGGTTAAGATTTTAGAACCTTACAAAGCAGATTTATTGAATTTAACAATGGATGAACTGGTTAAAATATTTACAAATACTGCAAATAATAGATTTGAAGAACTTGTGAATAAGGCGAAAGAAGAAAAAATGGAATTTAAAGATTTCAAAAAGCTTATCGATGAGTTTGATAAAATTATTGATGAGACTCGAGGGATTGAATATTTCAAGGATTCTGGTAATAAAAAAGAGTTGATGGAATTTTTAGCACAGGCCAAACAATATAGGGTTAAATTGATGGAGGCCTATTTTGAGAAATCTGATATTGAAAGTGAACTTAATAAACATAAAGCAGAATTAGCTGATTTACTTAAAGAGCTGGCCGAAAAAAGAAAAATTGCAGAGTCTTCTGGGATAAAAGAAGAAGATAAAGCAGATGCTTTTACAGATGTTGAAGAGATACAGGCCCAGATAAAAAGTGTCTATCAAGAAAAGCTTCGTCATTTGGTTGATTTTATCAATGAAGAATATATGGAAGATGCTAAAAATGTGGTTGAGACAATTTCAGATAAAGATCCGAAAAAAAGAAAAGAAAAACCAATTAATGAAAATGATTTATTGACTAGTATTGGTAAGAGAATGGAGGCATTTAATAGTGGGCAGTTATTTAAAACTGATTTCATTAAGAAAGTAGCACGAGTAGCTGGTCTTAATTCGCAATCTAATGATCTTGGGAAAGTTTATCTTAATGCTAGAGAAGTAAAAGAATTTACAGATAAAGCAAAAAATAGATCAAGGAGTTTTGCTACGACAAGAAGAAAAATTGATAGAGATGTTAAAAAATATGCAGATCAAACACTTCGAGATAGAAAAATTTATGACAGTTATAATACAGATTCTTTAGATTATTTATCAGAAAGGGAAAAGTTTAAAAATCTACAATGGCAATATCAGACCATGAATCAGCTTTATCAACAAAACACACTAACACCGGCCTATCAAAAACTTCAGCAGGCCTGTAGTAGAGGCATGACAAACTCTTGTATGTCAGCTCAACAACAATTCAATAATGCTCAGATGATGATGCAGCAGTTTAATGTTCAGGGTTCGAATCAGCTTTCACAGCAAGGCTCATTTATGAATCAACTAGGGCAAGGGAGAAATTCTTATCTTCAAAATAGACAATTGCAATGGCAAAGAAATCTAGATGGACTATGGAATTTTTCTTCAAATCAAAATGGATATGATCCGCTCCTTGGCCTGCAGATGACAAACAACAATATGTATAATTTTAACAATCAGTTTAGACTGCCAGCAATGAATTCAAATTATAGCAGCAGCATGTATGACCCAAGAAGATATTCATATACTTATGGGTCACAACCCTATAGTTTTCAGCAACAACAATTTAGCTTCCAACAACAAAATCCTTATTCCTTAGGATTTTAGAAAGAGACAGATGTTCTGGCCTGTAAGATGAAGCTGTTTTCAGCTTTCAAAGTCGTAGTGGCATGATTTATAAATGTATAATAATCTCCAACAAAATGATATCCAGCTAGAACGCCAATCTTAACATCACTATTCCAGTGATAGTCAGCATCAAAGTCTATTTCTAACCCTAAATCATCACTTTGGTCAGCGACTGCAGTAAATACCTTATTTCGTTCATGGTTATAAGAGCTTCTTCCGGACTTCGCTGTTTCATTTGCTTTAGCATAGATCACAGAAGCATTAAGGGTCCAGTGTTCTGTTTCATATTTAGTTCTTATAAGGGCGTATTTTGCGTTATGGACAGAGCCATCAAAGAGGCTTAAATTACTATTTGCTACAGCATTAAAATTGAAATTAAACATTAAGTGAGCAATTTTGTAGTTTGGGTTTAGGTAAAGAGCTTCAAATTTGTTATTTGTACCTGCAAAACCTGAGACGTGTCCAAAATTGGCACCTAGTTCAAAGCTCTCATTGAATTCATAATTAGTCTCAAAAATAAATCCTTTTGCATCATACCGGTCAAAGATGGAACCAATATTTCCATCGATTAATGGAATTTCAACTGCAAAATTGAAACGACCAAAACTCTTTCTAAAATAAACGTCTAAGAGTTGAGTATCTGACTTTAAAGAATATTCAGGTGTTCCGTCATTATTTGTATCAGCAGAAATGAATGTTGCAGTTGTATTGGCCGACCTTTTTTGCATTAGTAGTCCAATCGCAAAATCACTTTCTAAGTTATCATAGAGAAATGAGAAACCATAATCTTCAACATTCGTTGAACGGGTTATTGAATCACCTCTCGCAATTTTACCGTAGAAGGGTTCAATATTAAAATTACCAAATTTTAATTTCATAGAAAGACCATCTCTAACATTGTACAATCGGTCCCAAGCTTTTTCTCCATTGTTCATCATTGCACCAAGTGCCCAATGGCTTGAATGACGTCCGATTGTATACGTCGCTAGATTTGAGTATAACTCTAAATGAAACTGGTTAAGTGATAAAGTGTTTGTAGAGTCAGATGTAGTAAAGTGATAGAGAGTGTTTCCAAATGGCCCATTCTCAGGTGCAGTCGCACTTGCAGTTGTAGACTTTTTGCTAGTTAAATGGTCTCCAAGAAATCCACCACGACCGTATCCATTTGAAATTTCGGCCTTAAATGTAACCGAATCATTAATTATTAATACAGGATTAAGCCGAAAAATATATGATTGATAAGAGGCCCTATGACGTTTCCCACTTGCTTGATTTGGTACAAGTCTTCCAGGATCGTCTTCATTTACATCTGTGTTTTCTTTAACACGGGCATAATTGTCTATCATTGTGGTGTCAAAGCCAATCACCCCATTCCAGGACATTGGAAGATTTTTTCCTGCATAAGTTGTCATAGGCAAAGTTGCTAAAATAAGAATTACAATTTTTGCTTTGGTTAAATTCACATTCGCTCCTTAAAAGATTCTCGCAAGTTGACCAAGCTACTGATAAAATGAGTTGGTATAATATATTGAATGGTCATCAAACTGTCCACTTGGACGTCGGTTAAAATGAAGTGAAAACGAAGATGTTTATAAAATGGTGCGCAATTTATGTTCTTGTTGGAGCGATAATACTGAGCGTTTATGTGACAAGTGTCATTTTAAGAACGCCTCTAGTATTAAATGCAGGTGATTTGTCCAATCAAACACTTCAATTGACCACTGATGTTATGAATATCTGGGAAAAAGGATCTTTGGCACAAAAGGATCAACTTAGAACATATCAACTTTTCGCTGAAGTGCAAAATGAAGTCGTTGAAACGATTGAGTTAGAGGAAGATCTTGTAGAATTTACAAAAGATTTTTCAATTCCACTTCTTTTGAAAAACGATTGTCTGGAAATTTATTGCTATCAACACAGGACTTCTTTTTCAAAAGTACCATCAAGTATCTGGAAAAGCTTAATTGGGGTAGAGGATACCCGGTTTATTCAACACCAAGGTGTTGATCCTAAGGCAATCTTGAGGGCCATTGTTGCTGATTTAAAGGCCATGAGTTTTGTTCAAGGAGGGTCGACCTTAACACAACAGTTAGTTAAGAATGTATTGCTTTCAAATGAAAAATCAATTGAGAGAAAACTAAAAGAAATGATTTTATCCATTTTTATTGAACTTAAATTTTCAAAACAAGAAATTTTAGAAATTTATTTGAACGAAGTCTATTGGGGGGCAATTCAAGGAATACGTATAAAAGGTATTTACGCTGCATCACTCTTTTACTTTGATAAAAAAATTGAAGAAGTAGACTTTTATGAGTCGATAATACTGATTTCGATGTTAAGGGGACCTCATTTTTATTCACCGTTGAAGGATTTTTCAAGATTGCGAGATAGGGTCAATACTGTTAAAGGGCGCATTTTACAAGCGGGAATTGCAGTGGAAAGTGAACTAAAAGAATGGAGTGAAATTGATTGGGCAAAGTGGCAAAAAAAGTTGCAAATAAAAAGTGAAAATCATGAACTTTACGATATTTGGCGAGTTACAAAAATGGGAAGCACTTTTTTTAATCATTTTGAGAATTTTGTTTTTCAATACTCTGTTTCGAAAATACTTAAATCTCAGAAGATTCAAAAACTAAAAAAAGATTTCGCAGTAAAGTCTATCATTTTAGATCTCAAGGATAGAAATAGGTATTTTGAATATTATAGTAAATATGAAAGACCTGAGTATAAGGCCATTTACGAAGAAGTACATCAAGTTGGTAGCGTTCTCAAACCAATTATTTTTTTCGTTTTAAAAAAAAATGGCGTTTCATTAGATGAAATTGTTTCAACTGCTCCTTTTGAGCTCGATCTCCTATCAGGAAAATGGATTCCGAAAGAACCATATGCTGTTTTGCCGGAAGAAATAAGTTTGAAAGAAGCATTAAGAATGTCTTTAAATGGGCCTTTAGTGCGAAAGGTATTCGAACATGGGATTGAAAAAGTTGAAAGTGAGTTAAAGAAGTTAATTCCAGAATTAGAACTTCCATTAAAAGAGTTTCCTGCCCAACTTTTAGGTACTATTGAACTCACTCCAAAAAGATTACTTGAAATTTACTCTGTATTTATTAAACAGGCCTGTGAAGATAACGATGGTGAGTTTTTGAACATATTAAACGATCCTCTAAAAACAACGATTAAGAAATCCGTAGATCACTATCTCAGAGAAATGTCCTTTTTCGGAAAGACAGGTACTTCAAATGGGTCATATGATAACTGGTTTGTCTTTTTTGAGGGAAGAATGATTGGTGTTATATGGCTAGGTGTCGAAACCGGCCGAGACGGTTCTTCACTTGGTCTCTCAGGTAGTTCTACTTCATTTAAAATATTTCAGACATTTATGCGAACTCGTGCAAAGAGATTTAATGAATTTGGGTGTGAATTATTAAACAATTAAACTATACAAATCTCTTGCATCTTATTTCTTGCTAAATTTGATTAGAATTTGTATATTGCCTTCACGAATTTTGCTGGGGTATCGACAAGTGGTAAGTCAACAGATTTTGATTCTGTCATGCGTAGGTTCGAGTCCTACTACCCCAGCCATCTTTTGCTAAGGCCTGCCTAATGAAAAGACTTGTCCTTGTTTCTGGAACATCAAATCCAAAACTGTCCCAAAAAATCTCTGAATATTTGGATGTTCCTCTAGTAGATCCACAGATCGTTCGATTTGCAAACGGAGAAATATTTTGTGAGATCGAAAAAAATGTACGAGGCGCCGATGTCTTTGTCATTCAATCAACTTGTACACCTGCGAATGATAATTTGATGGAACTTCTCATTACGATGGATGCTCTTAAAAGAGCTTCTGCGAGCTCGATTACTGCAGTTATTCCTCATTATGGATATTCTAGGCAAGATAGAAAAGTTAGTCCAAGAACACCAATTTCTGCGAAGCTTGTTGCTGATTTATTAACTTCTGCAGGGGCCACTAGAGTTATTACAATGGATTTACACGCTGGACAGATCCAAGGGTTTTTCAATATTCCATTTGATAACATATATGCTTCTCCTGTTGTTCTAAAATATGTCCAGGATAATATATATGCTGAAAATACAATTTGTATTTCGCCTGATTCTGGAGGGGTTGAGAGGGTTCGTTATTTTGCTAAAAAACTTAAATGTGATTTAGCAATGATAGATAAAAGACGTACCGGCAGAAATATTGCAAAAGCAATGAATATTGTTGGAGATGTTTCAGGCAAAGAATGTATTATATTTGATGACATGATTGATACTGCAGGTACATTAGTTGAAGCATGCAAGGCCCTTAGAGATAATGGTGCTACAAAAGTGTTTGCTTGTGCAACTCACCCCATTTTTTCCGATCCGGCCATTGAGAGAATCTCTGGTTGTGAAGAATTGACCGAAGTTATTGTCACAGACACAATCCGACTATCAAAAGAGGCCCATGCTTGTAAAAAAATTAAAGTACTTAGCATTGCCGATATCCTATCTAAAGCAATTCATAGAACATTTAATAATGATTCTGTGAGTTCTTTGTTCATATAAATTATGTCAGCAAATCTAATCGTTGCCCTAGGAAATCCTGGAAAAGAATACGAATTCACTCGCCACAATATTGGATGGTTATGCTTAGATCAGTGGAAAGATTCCTTGAATTGGAAGAATAAATTTAAAGGGGAGTATGATCAAAAAGATTACTTTGGAAATAAAGTCTATTTTTTAAAACCACAGACCTATATGAATCTTAGCGGGGAGAGTGTTGCTCCAGTAAAGAACTTCTTCAAGATTGAGATTCAAGATATCCTTGTCATCCATGATGAAATAGATTTGCCTTATGGTTGTATTTCTTTTAAAAAGGGTGGTGGTCTCGCAGGGCACAATGGACTAAAATCGATTGCTTCTTCCCTTGGCACTAATTCTTTTAACCGCCTTAGAATGGGGGTTGGTCGACCCGCCAAAGGTTCAGTAAGCAATTATGTATTGTCTTCATTTGATAAAGAAGAAGAAATTGCTTTAGGCCCATATTTAGTCAAATCTATTGAGGCCATTGAGTTTTATTTGAAGAGTGGTATTGATAAAAGTGCAAATCAGTATAATAAAAAAAATTTAATTTAGAGAGGTTGTTATGTCATTAAACTGTGGAATTGTAGGTTTGCCAAATGTAGGGAAATCGACGATATTTCAGGCCCTAACTTCTGCTCCAGCTGAAGCTGCAAATTATCCTTTTTGTACGATTGAGCCAAATGTGGGTATAGTAAATATAAATGATGACCGACTTAGTAAAATATCTCAATATATTACTCCCAATAAAATAATCCCAACTACTGTCGAAATCGTAGACATTGCTGGACTTGTTAAAGGTGCTTCAAAAGGTGAAGGGCTTGGAAATCAGTTTTTGGGCCATATTCGTCAAGTAAATGCAATAATTCAGGTTGTAAGATGTTTTGATGACGGTGATGTTGTACATGTCCATGGTGAAGTAGATCCTGTTTCAGATATAGAAACGATTAATTTAGAATTGGCCTTAGCAGATCTTGAAACTGTTGAAAAAAAAATATCTAATCTACCCAAATTAATAAAAAATCAGAATAAAGAAATTTCAAAAAATGCAAAAATACTTGAACCTCTCTTAGATAATTTAAAGAAACATCTAGAAGATGGAAAACCAGCAAGGTCTTTAGTTCTCGAAAAAGAAGATGCTCTTTTATTAAGAGATTTGCATTTAATAACTTTAAAACCAATTTTATACGCTTGTAATATAGATGAAGAAACTATTAATGAAGATAATGAATATGTAAAATCTGTGAGAGAGTTTGCTGAGAATGAAGGTTCTCAAGTTGTAAAGATATGCGGAAAGTTAGAGGCCGAAATTGCTTCTTTGGAAACAGATGAAGAGAAAGAAGAATTTATGGAAGCTGCGGGTATTAGTATTTCAGGTCTAGACCATCTCGTTAGCGCTGCTTATAAATTATTAGGTCTAAGAACTTATTTTACAGCGGGGGAAAAAGAAGTACGGGCCTGGACATTTAAGGAAGGAGATAAGGCGCCGCAAGCTGCAGGTGTCATCCACTCTGATTTTGAAAGAGGCTTTATTAAAGCTGAAGTTTATCATTGTAATGATCTTTTTGAGTTTAAGAGTGAACAAAAAGTAAAAGAAAATGGTAAATTTCGTATTGAAGGTAAAGAATATTTAGTTCAAGACGGGGATATCATCCATTTTCGTTTTAACGTTTAAAAGTAACTTTAAAAGTGTTTTCAATATTTTCAGGGCGTATTTTTTCTTTGAATAAAATTTTATAGTAGAAAATATTCCTGTAAATGAGCTTTACGTATTTTCTTGTTTCATCAAATGGTATTGACTCAATTTGAAGTAATGGATCTTTTGGTGTGAGTAAACTCTTTTTCCACTCTTTAATTCTGTTTTCTCCTGCATTATACGCAGCAAGTGCAAAAATTAAATTGCCATTATAGTTTCTAATTAATTTTTCAAGGTACTTAATTCCTATTTTGAGATTAATGTTTGGGTTTTTTAAGTGATTGTCCTTGACTCTTTTTTGAAACATTCTGGCCGTTGCTGGCATAAGTTGCATTAGACCTCTTGCTCCTACATGCGAAATCGCATCCGGGTTAAAGGCCGATTCTTGTCTGATTAAGCTAAGAATGACAATAGGATCTAAAGACTTATTATATTCCTTTATTTTTTTTAGATAATCGTCTGGAAATAAATATGAAACAATTTCCTCATCAAAAGGTAAACCCTTTTCAAGATTTGAATAGATTAGTTTGAAACTATTCAAAAAGCTTTTTTTATCAGATAAAAGTTTCCCAATATAAAATATGTGAGAAATATATTTATTCTCGGAAAATTTTTGCGCCAAACTAACATTATATTTAATTTCTTCTTCAGTAAAAGTATCATTTTTCTGTTCTGTCCATAAGTTTACTCTTTTTAGAGATTTTTGAATCTCAAGTTCTTTCAAAGAATTTATACTAAGTTTGAGAGGAATATAATTTTCGATGATATTATTTTGAGCGTAGTGATTTATGTCTATTCTTTTATGTAGAGAAAGCTTCTTTAGGGCCAAAATTGAATAATAATTCATAGGTGATTTTTCTATAAGCTCTTTATAGATTGCTAGAGATTTCTCGACTTGATTATTTTTTTCATAAATATGTGCAATCCAAAACAATAGTTTTAAAGTAATATTTTCTTTCTTCTTAAAAAAATCTTCAGTCTCAATATATGCTAATGCCTGTTGATATTCGTCATTAATTAAATGACCCCATAAACTATAAAAATGAACTTCATTAACTTCATTCGTTTTTACTTTTTCTTTCAGATAATTTAAAAAAGTTCGTCCTTCTTTTTCTTTGTTATTGAGTAATAAGTGTTTTGCACCATGGATGAGATATGTGTGTATGAGTGATTTGTTTATATATTTGGAATTGCTTTCATAAAAATTCTTTATACTTTTGAGAACGGTGAGAGACTTTTCGATTTCTTCATCTAATATACTGACTTTAAAATCATTATACATCTTTCTTATCTCAGAAGTGAAATAACTTTTATCTGCATTTTCTATTGAATGAAATGCTTGAACATAATCTAAAAAATTATCGTCAAGTCTCATCTCTTCCAAAATATCTTTATCTGGCATTAAATCATTTCTTTCGTAGTAGTTTTTTAAAAGTTCACCTAATTTCCTGTGAGAATTGGAATTTTTAAATTTTATCTTCAACAAGTTTTTTATTTGAGTTTTAATTTGAGGATTGCTGAGTTTAGAGATAATTGTATCAAAATATTTAAATTGTTGATCATTTAATTGAGTTATATCCGATACATTTTTAAGTATTTCTAAGAATTCGTTATCGCAAATTTTCGTAAAATATTCAATTATCTTTGTCAAATGTGGCCTTTCGATATTTTTATTATCAAAAGTACATTTATCTATAAAATTGTTAATTGTTATTTTTTTAGAAATTATTTCTGAAAGTTTTTTCTGAATGGGGACTTCATCTTGAAATAAAGGTGTTTTTTTTGAAAAACTTATAAGTCCATTCAGCGTAGACTTTAACGGCTTGCCTCTTTTTGACTCATAATATAGTTGATCATAATATTTTGAAGTCTTTAAATCGTGTTTTGTATATTTATAAATATAGCCTAATTCATCATTTCCTTTTTGATGTTTTACAGGAAGTCCAAAAAGACTTTTGACCAAAAATGAAAATATAAAGAGGTATTTACTCTTCAAAATGACCTCCATATCATTTTGAAACGCACTAATTATGAATTCAAGTATCTCTCTTGAATTTCAGTGAGATTCTTGCTGATTTCATGGACAACCATTTTTTTATCATCTGGGAGTCCAACTGCTAAATTACTTAGATAAGTTGTCACTTCTGAAAGATAAGTAAAGTCCTCTCGTTGCTTTGTTGAAATATATTCCATTGTTTTATTATATTCTTCTGCTAGTTCCTCAAAATAGTCTGCTTTTCTAAAGGCCAATTTTGTAACAACCCCTTCTTCTCTTACCTTAACTAAAAATTTTCCCAATTTATATATTGGTCCTGCAATTTTATGACTGAAATAAATGCATAAGCAAAATATCAATCCAAACATTCCTAATTGCCATAAACCTAAGCTCCACACCACATTATCTTTTACTGCATGCCATTCCTTTGTTTTGCCTAGTGTCATTGACATGTCTCCAAGTAAATTAAAGATTATATTTACATAAGCACTGGTGCATAGAGTTACTAGTATGCAAACATATATACTAAATCTCAGCTGAAATCTGGGATTAATAAAATAAATCTTTCTTTGATTTTTGTTACTCACTTGTAATCTCCATTAATTATTCAACCATTTAATTTTAATACATCTCACCAATTCAAACTAGGTAAAAAGATTTCCCTAAATGATTATTGATACCTGTTTTTTTGCATTTTTTAATGTATATCTGACTAACAATTTAAAAATTAAGGTAAATGTATGAACCAATCTGAAATAGAAAACATAATAAACTCATTACAAAATCCGACCACAAAGAAAACATTTTCCGAGGAAAATCGTCTAGTAAAAGTATCCCTTAGCAATAGAGGTGTAGATATTGTTTATAATAGAGAAGGAATTGATACTCGAGCTAAAAGAGAAATTGAAGATCAAATAATTGAAGCTTTAATTCAAGAATATACTGAGGATCAAATTTTTGTAAAAACTGTATCTGAGGAAAAAACTAAAACACAACAAGAAGCGAGTTTAAAAATTGGCCATGGGCCTATGCCTGAAAAGAAAAAAATTCCAGGGGTTAAAAAAGTTATTGCTGTCTCCTCATGCAAAGGTGGTGTAGGAAAGTCTACTTTTGCAGTCAATTTAGCAATTTCTTTAAAGGCCCAAGGTCATAGTGTGGGTCTGTTGGATGCAGATATTTATGGGCCATCTTTACCTATTTTACTAAATCAAAGAAATGCAAAGCCTAAGGCCGCGGATAATAAAAAAATTATTCCAATTGAGACAAATGGGATTAAGTTTATAAGTTTCGGACTTTTTGTTAAGGAAGAAGATGCTGTTATATGGAGAGGGCCTATGCTTGGTGGAGTCCTCAATCAGTTTTTCTTTGAAGTAAATTGGGGTTCTTTAGATTATATGATTATCGATCTTCCGCCTGGAACTGGAGATGTACAATTATCACTCGTCCAGTCCATTGACGTCGATGGTTCGATAATTGTATCTACTCCTCAAGAAGTTGCATTGCTTGATACTGTAAAAGGTTTAAAAATGTTTGAGAAAGTCAATGTTCCTGTTCTTGGAATGGTTGAGAATATGAGCTCATTTGTCTGTGCCCATGGTGAGGAATATTATATATTTGGTAAAAATGGAGTTAAAGAAATTGCTGATGGGTTAAAAGTTGAGTTTTTAGGTAAGATACCTATTTCGATAGAATTAAGAGAAAGTTGTGACAAAGGGCAACCTTATATGGATAATGATTCTAATAGAGGGACTCAAATCTGGGAGTCTTATATGGAAATTGCTAAAGAAATTTCAAGGCCTACAAAGAAGGGAATTTTAGATAAAATTTTTAGGAAATAGGTTAGATAAGTGCAAATTTTTGAATTACTTGATGAACAATCTTCAATAAATTTTACTGGAAAAATTAACTTACTCAATAAGGACAGTGATCAATATATTGCAAGTGTTTATCTCATTGATGGAAATATTGTTCAATGTGATTTCAAGCAAAAAAAAGGCCTGAAAGCTCTTTTTAGAATTTTTAATTTTATGCATGAATCTAGCGCCCATATTAATTTAATTATAGAACCAGAAATCGTGCCAAGTGATTTGAAAAGTTTTTGTTTAACTTCTGTCCAATTAAAAAAACTGATTCAAGAGTTTAAGGAAAATGTAGAGTTTAATGAGAAATATAGACCAAGTTCAGATTTACGAATTGTTGTTGATCCGCAGTTTTTAAAAAAAGGAGTAAGGGTATCACCTGAAGAATTTGAAGTTCTTTGTATGCTTAGTGATACAGAAAGAGTTGATGAAGTGTATGTGAAAAGTGAATTAATCGATTTTGAAGTGACTAAGGCCTTCATAGATCTAAGAAAAAAAGGCGCTATTAAAGTTTTATAAAGAGGTTTTTATGAGATCGCAGGTACATAATAAAGGTGAATTAAAAGAATTGAATGTTAACATTGAAGCAGAGGTTGTTGATAAGATAAAAAGAATTTCAGAAAACACGGGAATGAGTCTAGATGAAATAGTGGTTATCGCTGTGAAAAGGTATATTACTGCACATACTGATTATTTGGGAGCTCAACCCAATACAGATTAAGTCTCAAAATTTCTAAACTGTTATCATATTCTGAAATGTTCATTTCTGCCAACTTACATAGTCAGATTTTGAAGTACTCTCAAATCGTAATATCTTGAAATTACAATAGTAGATAAAAATTTGCTCCAAAATGCCGTAAAATGCTATTGAGGAGTGATATGAACATAGGTTTTATTTATACAAATTTGTTATTCATATTATTGAGCGTTTCGTGTGTTGTTAATTCTCGTTTTGAGGGAGCAAATAAATCGACTCAAACAGATATTGAAGCAGTGCTGAGGGCCAATGAGAATACAACTATTTCTCTCAAAAGAGCAATGAATACAAGAGTCCCTGGAACATTATTAAGATTAGGAAATGTTGAGCTTGAAGTTGGTTTTACAGGTGAAACATGCAAAAGCTGGCTTTCTAGAAATGGTGTAGGCGGGATCTATAATTCCTATGTGTATCATGAGAAAGGAGATACTTATAATAGTGATTTTTGTCTATATGAGTCAGTTGGTATTGATAGTGATGGGAGTTGCCACTTAGTAAATTATTTAAATCCAAATAAAGATGTATCTAAAATGCAATGGAGACCAACTCAAAAATGTTTATCCGCAGAAAAGGGAAAGTTTGAACTTTATTTGGCACTTGAATATTTGGGACCTGTATATCCAACTACTTCTGTCTTAAGTCCTGAAGAGTGGGTTCAGTCCTGCGAGAAAATATACCAACTCTCTACATGTGCAACGGGTGTTAATCACAGACAAGCAGTTTCAAATACTCTCTTTGAACTACACACTTATTTTGATAGTTTTGATATTGACCCTACATCAGGTATTACAAATACTGAGTTCTTAGTCTATGCAATGGAGATATATGGAGGGATTAGTTCTGTACAAGAAAATCTAAAGCATATGCGAGGGAGATTTTGTCAGAAACTTAAATATGAAAAAATTCCAACTTGGTTTGAAGAGGCCACATCACAAGAGATTAGTGAACTTGAAATTGAAAAATACTGGTGTTATGTAGGAGAGCTTGGTTATGATGAAAACGGACTTAAAAATGAGGTCCTTTTGAATCCTGATCAATCATCTGTTCCTTTATGTTTAATGACTACTTATAATTGTTGTCATCCCTCAATTCCTGAAAATGAATGCAATCTGAACTAATATTGGCATAAAAATCGCATATATGGTCTTCAAAGGATGGAACTTATGAAGACTTTGAAGCTAATACTTGCAATTCTTGGCGTATTTATTACATCAATTGGGCTAACTTCTTTTGTTGTAATTGCATTTAATATTGAACTCACAAAACATGAAAAAATAAGCATTTCAAATAACGATATGATTTCAAGTGAAATAAAATCGGAGTATGAGTTAGCTAAACTTCTACATGGGGAACTTGATAAGTTAAAAAGTGAAAAGAATATTGACCAATTTCTATCAGATGTAAAAAACTTAGTCATTCAAGGTGCAAATCCATTCTATGAAACGGTGGTTTCAAATGGCAAAAAAAGTAGCAAGATCAGTTTCATGAAAAGGCTCTATAATCATTTTTCATTCATTGACGAAAATGGCGTCCCTTTAAGGTCAAAAGTGATCGAATTACTTGTTGAAAACGGTGTTTTAGACATTGAAATCAAGCTAAATTCATATAGAGATCTTTTGAATATGAGGGATCTCTTTTTTATGGATATTAACAGCATAAGAAACAAAGAAATTCTTCTATCCTATCTTCTAAGTAGTAGTGATTCTAAGATCATATCTCTCAGGGGAGTTCAAGATGTCAAAAACTACTATAGAGATCTAAGTTCAGTTTCAGCAATAAAACAGACACTTAACAAGCAATTTCTCGAAGGTGTATTAAAGTTCAACAAAAAGGAAATTGCTTATTTTTCTGATCCTAGTAAACTCAAGGCAAAAAAAATCTGAACATTCTTTGGCCGTATTTTTTTTATACACACGTTATCCTTTTTACAAAATCTTCACTCTTATTCATTCAATAAACAAATAGTTAACCTAGTTTATAACATGGCACGTTCATTGCAGTAATGAGAGCAATGGAGCTATTATGAAAAAACTATTCAAAACTTTTACATTATCTTTGTTCACTTTAATGGCATTGTACGCTGTGAGTGGAATTTTACAGGATAGAAAATATAATAATAGTGCTTTCATGGAGTTAGATAAAATAGATAACTCAGGCTTTGAGTTAGTTAACAAAAGAATTGTTGCAGCATCGATAGAAAATTCTCCGTCAGAATCTTTTGTAAAATGGCTTGTGCCTGTAAAGGTTATTAATAGTAGGGTGAATTCTCGAAAATTATCTGGAACGTGGAAAGTCATGGGGATTACTCTAAATAATGGAGAGTATGAAGATAGAAAAGGAAGGGAGGATAGTGTAACTTTAGAATTTATTGAAGATGGAGTTGTTGAATTGAAGTACGCAGGAGAGGCCAGGGGACATAAGGTTTTTTTTGCAAAGGATTTAACAGAAGGAAATACATTAGACTTAATGGATACTTACAAAAATTTTCATGATGATAAAGTACTAAAAAATCTATTCTTAAAAGGAATAGAGGAGAATTTGGTTGAAATTTTGCATTTAGAGAAATCAGGAAATCCCTCAAACAGAGAAATTCCAAGAAATTTGGCCATTAATAAAAAAGAACTAGATAAAATCGATTATGACTCGGTTCCTTCCTCAGGATTTGCCCAATTGAAGGATGGTATATATGAGCTCAAGTCTATGAGTGTTGCAAATATTGATGAAACAGAGAAGTATGATGTTTCGGGAAGCTTTGAGCTTAATGCAGGAGCAATTCAAGATTTTTCACTGAGAGCAAACAATCTTATAAAAAATGAAATTGTTGAACAGCTTAGAATTAATAGTGATGTTCGGATTCCAAATGGAGGAATGTTTCAAGTTCAACACGAGGATTTTGAAGATACAAATATTGTTGCAGTAAAGTTAGGTGATGATATTCATATAAAATACCCTAATATTGAGGGCGCTGGTTATATCGAGCTTGTGTTTACTCCATCAAATAAAGAAGAAATCAATAGTGAGTATGAGAGCTATACACACAAGGATGAAGAGATTAATGATGATGATGAAGATGAGAATCATAAAATTGAAACTAAGAAGAAGAAAAATGTTGAAATTGTAGAAAGTGATCAGGAAGACTCAGAGGAAGATGAAGTTGTTCAACAATTAAGCGATGAACAACAAGATGAATTAATGAACTCTAGAGATGTAGCTTCATTTGATTTTACAAAACCATAATCTTTTAAACAAAGTAATTAGGCCATCAATTTGATGGCCTAATTAAATATTAACCTAATAGGGCCTTAAATTCTTGCGTGAGTAATGGGACGACATCAAAAAGATCTCCAACGATTCCGTAATCGGCTTTTGTGAAAATAGGAGCTTCAGGATCTGTATTTATCGCAACGATACATTTAGAAGTTCTCATACCAGCTAAATGCTGGATGGCCCCTGAAATACCACAAGCTATATAAAGTGAAGGTGCGACTGTTTTTCCAGTTTGTCCAACTTGCATTGAATGGGGTGCATATCCAGAGTCAACGGCAGCTCGAGAAGCACCAACTGTCGCTCCTAATACATCGGCAAGTTCATTTAATATTTTAAAATTGGAAGCGTCCTTTATCGCCCTTCCCCCTGAAACAATGATATTTGCTTCAGTAAGATCAAGTTTCTCTGAGGCTCCCTTTATTATTTCTTTGATTGATGCTCTTACTTGATCAACGCTTACTGAGGCTTCAGATTTACTACCAGCTCCTGCAGAGGGAGATTCTGCGAGACCTAAAGCATTTGGTCGTACTGTTATAAAATGAGGTTTTGGCCCTGAAATTTCAACTTTTGCTAAGCATTTACCTGCAAATAGAGGTCTTGTTCCTGCAAACGTATCACCTTCAAAAATAAAATTTGTCACCTCTGAGGCCATACCAGCATCAAACATTCCAGCTAGTCTAGGAATTAAATCTTTTCCAATTGAAGTAGAGCCGGTGAAGACATAATCATATCCTTTTCCATCAATAAATGATTTTAAAGCTTGAGAATATCCTTCTGGAGTATAGTGTTCTAAGTGATTACCTTTCAATTGATGAATATTTCCGGCGCCGTATTTTGCCAATTCAGTGATCGAAGACTCACTTAAATTTGAAATAGAAACAACATCAACTTCATGGCCATTTAACTTACCAAGAATTTCTAAAGTGACAGTTTTAACATTGTCTCCAGTGGTTTCTGTAAATACTAAAATTTTTGCCATTGCTAACTCCCTAAATTACTTTTGCTTCATTTCTTAATAATCCAACTACTTCCTTCACAACTGAAGCAACATTATCTCCAGTCTCAAACTTTTTACCAGGAGGTTTTTCAGGTGGTAGTTGAAAATTTGAATATTTTACTCTCTGATCTTCGGCAGTAACCCCGACGTCGCTTAAACTTAGTTGAGTAAGTGGTTTTTTCTTGGCCTTCATAATTCCGGGCAGAGAAGCATATCTTGGTGTATTAAGACCTTTATTACATGCTACTACACAAGGAGTTTTTACTGAGTAAATTTCAATTGTTCCACCCTCAACTTCACGTTTGAGTGTTAATTCCTCTCCATTTTGTTCAAAACCAACAACGACTGAGACCGAGGGAAGATTAAGCATTTGAGCAAGTAACTGAGGAACTTGTAGACTATCAGAGTCTATTGCTTGTTTTCCAGAAAGAATGAGATCAGGATTTTTACCAGACTTTTCAATGGCACCTTTTAGGGCCTTTGCAGTCCTGTAAGAATCTAAATTGTCATCTGCTTCAACCAAGTAAGATTCATCTGCTCCCATGGCCATTGCTGTTCTAAGGGCTTCAGTGTCTTTTATTCCGCCAACTCTTAAAACAGTTACAGTCGAACCAGAGTTTGCGGCCTTAATTAAAAGTGCTTGTTCTACAGCAAATTCATCATAAGGATTCATAATCCATTTGATAGAATTAGTTTCAATAAAACTCCCATCTGAATTGGGTGTTATTTTTGTTTCTGTATCTGGAACTTGTTTTACACATACAAAAATGTTCATTTTTTTGCTCCTTATATTTCACTTTGAGATGAAAATTCTTCTCTTGCAATTACCATTCTCTGTATTTGAGATGTCCCTTCATAAATTTGAATGAGCTTAGCGTCTCTCATTAATTTTTCGACAGGGTATTCAGTACTATAACCGTATCCGCCAAATATTTGTACCGCATCTGTTGCGATTTGCATAAAGCTATCAGCTGCAAAAGCTTTGGCCATAGATGCCATTTTGGTGTTTTTAATATCATTATCTAACATCCAAGCTGCTTTATGGGTGAGTAGTCGCGCTGCTTCAACCTTTGTGGCCATTTCTGAAATCATAAATTGGATGGCCTGATGTTTTGAAATTGGGACTCCAAATTGATTTCGTTCTAGGGCATATTTTTTTGAATGATCTAAAGCACATTGTGCTCCTCCGACAGCAGAAGCTGCAATAAGTGGACGGGAGTGATCAAGTGTTTTCATGGCGATTTTCCAACCATCTCCAGGTTTACCCAGCATATTTTCTTTTGGCACTCTTAAATTGTTAAAGCTTACACTTCTTGTATCTGAGCAACGATGCCCCATTTTTTCTTCTTTTTTACCTAGCTCCAGACCGTTTTTAATTTTATCTTTTTCGATAACAATTGCTGATAAACCTTTATGTTTGAGAGAAGGATCAATTGTTCCGTAAACAACAAACAAATCAGCATGTCCAGCATTTGTGATCCACATTTTTTCGCCATTAATAACCCAATCGTTTCCATCTTCTTTAAAATGAGTTTTTATGCCAGCTGCGTCAGAACCATTGCCTGGTTCAGTAAGACAGAAAGCTGCTTTCAAATATTTTTGCGTAAAGGGTGTGAGAAATTTTTCTTTTTGTTCACTGCTGCCACCGATTACGATAGGAAGTAGTGCGAGATCGTTGGACATAATGGAGGTGTTCATTCCTAAACAACCATAGGCCAAACATTCCGTTATGATTACAGAGTCAAGAGTTGAAAAACCAGTGCCACCAAACTCAGTAGGAATACATGTATTTAGAAAACCCAAATCCCATGCCTTCTGCAAAATTTGGATGGGGAATTGTTGAGATTTGTCATATTCACTGCTTTTAGGCATCATTTCTTGTTTTGCAAATTTCAATGCCGTTTCTTTTATTTCTTTTTGTTCAGTAGAAAGCTCGAAACTACTCATATAATGCCTCTTGATGAATTAGATGTAATATTTGAGGATTATAGAAACTACGAAGTGAATGCTCAAGTAAAATCGCTGAAGTAGGTCCTTATTGAATTGGAGAAGCTTCAATTTTGAAATGACTTGGGAAGTCGTATTTCCCCTTAATTTTTTCATAAAAAGGCAATTCCATAAGTGGTCTAACAACGAAAGATCTTTTTAAAAACTCAGGATGGGGAATTTGAAGATTTTCGGTGTTAATAATTTTGTCTTCCATGAAAAGAAAGTCAATGTCTAATGTTCGAGGTCCTTTGTCGATAATACGCTCTCGACTATTTTCATCTTCTATAGATTGAATGATTTTTAAAATCTTATAAGGATCATAGGAATTAAAATCTGAAAATTGTAATACTTGATTGTAGAAGTCTGGTTGGTTTAAATAATCCACGGCCTGAGAAAGATAAATCTGACTTTCATAATCAAAAGTAAAATATTTTGAAAGAGATGTTTTAGCAAACTTCAAGTAAGATACCGAGTCGCCAAGATTTGAACCTGTTGCGAATACTAAAGTCGTCATTTCTTTTTTAAATTTTCTATTTTCTTTTTTGTCTCATTTGAAATTTCTTCAATGGTCACTTCTTCAATAGAGGGACGAATAGTGTTCTCTGGAGGAAGAGGGATACTCTTTACTCCACAGCTAGAACAAAAAATTAAAATAATCAATAGATTAAAATTCAAGAGTGAGTCCCGCGCTAATCATATCTATACCTACATCCCCTCTAACATACCATCCTGGCACTAGACGTCTTAACACTGAGGCCCCAAAAATAATATCTTTTTTTTCAATACTGTTAAGAATATCTGCTGCGGTATTGAGTTCAGCAGTTGTGGTTGCATTTTCTTCATAATTTGCACTTGCAACAACAACTCTATAGCCAAAATAAGGTTGCAAAATAAAATGAAACGGTGCTTCAACAGTGTATTTAATTCTCCCACTATAAGAAAATATGATAGTGTCGATATCAACAAGTGGAGTATCTCTGTGAATCCCTCTCGCGACTTGGGCCTCAATAAACGTATTGTCGGTGAGTTGATAAGACCAACTACCAGTGAAAATCATAATGGACTCAGCTGTATTTGTAGCATTAATTGAGCTAAAGTATGCAATTCCTCCATAGATGAGGTTATCATTTTTTACAACTCTATTCTTATTATCATCGAGTCCAATATCATCTTCAAGGAAGTTTATATCGTCGTAGAGATCTTCTTTTGAAAGAATGTCTTTTATTTCTTTTTCTTCTTCTTTGTTAGCTTCTTCTGCAACTTGAGGTTTGGATCGATAATAACTATCATCTCCTCTTAATATTTTTATTCGGGTTCCTCTTCTGAGTTTATCCCAAAGTTCCGTATTATAAATTTTTAAAATCTTAATTCCTGCCTTATTATTAAAAATTTTTGCACAGAGTGCTCTGGCCACAAGTTCTTTATTTAATACTAAGCTAATGTAGTCACCAGATGAAAATCCTTCAGAGTCGTGAGTGAGGATGAAAATTCTCTTATCTCCATCAATTGAGAATATGGATTCTTCAGGAAGTTCTGTTTCTTGTGTAACAATATTGCTAGAAGAATCGAGGGATTCAATAATAGATTGAGCAAATATGTCTGGAATAATCAAAAAAATAAAAGCGAGTTTAAGTATATGCATTAAATCTTCTCCCAGTACTTACTTACTTTTAAGTTTTCCCACCATTCATCATACATATAATTTTTAATGCAAACAATGGGGTAAAAAAATCAAGTATAGGTAAAAAATGTCATTATTTTTTTTTATAATAATATTATAAAAAAAATTAAATATTGAAACTCCTGACCCGACAAGTTTGTTGCAATAAAAGTGATGCGAGGAGAATTTTATGAAATTGAAGAAACTTTTGCCATTATTATTAATTTTTGTTTTTGTCACTGCGTGTTCAAATAATGAAACTAAAAAAGCTGGCGGAGATAACACGGCCTCAGAAGAGGCAGATTTTGTGGTTGATTCAGAAGGCGAACAGGATCTAGAGTTTGAGGAAAGTGAAGATGGCGAAGAAGATATGGCCATGAATGAAGAAAAAAGTGACGAAGGCGAAGCAGATAAAGGTGGTGAAGAGATGGCCCAAGCTAAAGACCAAAGCGAGGCCATGCAAGATGAAGGATACAGCGAAGCACCTGTTGCTATAGATGGTGGTTCTGTTTCATCCTACACTGTTAAAAGAGGCGATACTTTAATGCTAATTGCATTTAAAAATACTTGTGACTATGACAAGTGGAAAGAAATTAAACAAATGAATGGCCTATCGGGATCTAGCATTAGTCCAGGGCAGACATTAAAAATACCAACTGCTACATGTAATTTTAACCCTGAAGGATTACCTTACTTAATCATGAGAGGAGATACTTTAGGTAGTATATCTCAAGATAAATATGGAACAAAAAATAAATGGAGAAGTATCTTTAATAATAATAAACCAATGATTAAAAATCCAAATTTAATATTTGCTGGTTTTACACTATATTATTTACAAGACACTAGAGATATAGCTTCAGAATAAGTATTTCTTCAATTTTATTGCAATATAGATGCAAGGGCCCAAATATAGGGCCCTTTTGTCGTTTTCAAGAAGCTTGTGGCCTGCTAAAATCTGGACATGAAATTATTAATCTTATTAAGTGCATTTATAATAAATTCTTGTTCATATTTTAAGGCCATAAATGATATTCCGGCCTATACAAGACATGAAATACTTTCAAATGAAGATTATATTAGAATTTACAATAATTTAAGCGATGTATACAAAAGTGGTGTTAAAAATAGAATAATACCTCTGAGTAAGAAATCAAACTATTTCTTGGACAAAATATATAGAAGAATAGTTGAGAGAAATAGTAAAGCGCTTAACCTAAGTATCACGTCTGAAATTAAAGTTATTTCAGACGTGATACCCTATATATTTTCTCTTCCAAATGGTCGTATATTTTTTTCTTCTGGCCTAATAAACAAATATTTAAAAAATGAGGAAGTTTTTGTTGCAGCTCTTGCCTTTGAAATTTTCAAATCTCATCAGCTCATTTTTAGAAAACAATTTGTTATTCCAAAAGGAAATGTAACTTCTGATAGAATTTTGAGATTAGTTTCTATTGATAAAGAACAGAAATTAAAAATCAATGAATGGTGCTATAATCTTCTTATGAGATCTGGATATGATCCTTTTGTCTATTTAGTTTGGTTACAAATTCAAAATAAAAATGCATTAGATTTCTCGATGATGAACAGTTCAGAAAAGTTTATTTCAACAGAGGAGTATTCTTATAAAAAATTATTGACTCAAACAGGTAGAAATTTTGAATATGAAAGTGATGAGAAAATAAATTCATCTCAAGAATTTTATTATTTTGTAAGAGAAGTAGAAAAAAAGGCCAATGTAAATGAAACTAGAGCAATCTGAAAGATTATTTGTTGAAACTTTAATTACTGAGAATATGCAAAATATTCAAATTGATGATATTCAGAAATTAACAGGAGATGCTTCGACAAGGCGTTACTATAGAGTTTATACAAAAGCGGAAAATTTTGTAGCATGTTTAGACTCACCTATAGAAGAAGATATAGATCCTAACTTTGTTGTTTTACAGAAAGTACTTAAAGAAAATAATGTAAGAGTTCCAAATATTTTTTTTCGAGATAACAAAAAGGGTTTCATCTTAGAAGAAGATTTAGGCGATGAAACTTTTTTGTCTAGACTTGCAAAAATAAAAACATTATCTGAAGAATTAGAACTTTATAAAAAGGCAATTGATTTATTGGTTGATATCCATAGTATTGAGACTAATAACTATGAAAAAGATTCATTTGTAAGACTTAGATTTGATGAAGAAAAACTAATGAGTGAAGTTCGGTTATCAAATGAGTATTTTTTAAGAAAATATTTAAATATTACAGATGAAATTCTCGTCAAAGAAATCGAAGATATATTTAAAAACATTTGTAAAAAAATACAAGAAAAACAGGTAGTCTTAACTCATAGGGATTACCATTCCAGAAATATTATGATGTCACAGAATCAATTCGTCGTGATAGATTTTCAAGACGCAAGAATGGGAATACCTCAATATGATTTAGTCTCTCTTTTAGATGATTCATACTACAGAATTGATCCCACCAACAAATCAGAATTGAGAGAATATTATTGGAAATTAAGAGAAAAGAAATTGTCTTCGTTTAAAAGTGCTCAAGAATTTGAGCAATTTTATAATTACATGATGCTTCAAAGAACTTATAAAGCAATCGGTAGTTTTTGCTATATATTCGAAAAAAGAAATGATGCTCGCTATTTGAAATATATAAGTTGTGCTTTTGAAAACATTAAATCTGTTCTTTTCAAATTGGATGAATTTTCAGATTTGAAAACACCTCTTTTTAAGTTGTATTATGAAAGCTGAAAATTTTTTCATTCTATCAGCAGGTCTCGGCACGAGAATGTATGAAATCGGGAAGATACTTCCAAAAGTTGCTTGGCCCATTTTTGAAAAAACGTTAATTGAATTGCAAATTTTATATGCAAAAAAACTTGGTGCAAAAAAAATATTTATAAATTTACATGCAAACTGTGAATTACTCAGACAACTCATTTTAAATAAATTTTCTGCTGACAAATCAATATATATTCTCCATGAAAAAATTTTACTTGATAGTGGAGGAGCTTTTCATAATTTAAAAAAAAATTATGATCTAGGAAATGGTTTAGTATTTATAATGAATGCAGATATTTTTAATTTCTCTAAAAATCTCTCAAATAATATTGATTTGGGAGATGGAAAAGCATGTTTGTTTTCTAAAAAAATAACAAAAAAAAATAAATATAATAAACTATTGATTAAAGGAGATTGTCTCAGTGGAATTCTAAGCTCATCATCTCTTGAAGGAGAATATACATATAGTGGTAATGGAATAGTTGATATGAACCAAGTTGAGATTATAGAAGGGCCTTCAAAATTTTTTCAGAGTGTTTGTAATCCTGAAAAAGATAAAATTATTATTAAGCATTTAGAACAACAAGAATATTGGGATTTTGGAACATCTGATCTCTATTACGAAAATATTCAAAAACTTTGTCATATTGAAAATGTTCAAAATTTGGCCTTATTTGATTTCTTAAAAGCTTCTAAGGCCATAATAACTAAAAATTTTCAAGAGAATAGTTATTATAGTGAAAATTTTAAAATTGCAGGGCAGAGTATTTACCTAGATGGGAATGACAAAAGAGAAAAAGATACAGGGATATATTATAAACATGTGTTTAATCACTATCCACATTGATAAGCTTTATACAGTTTACTGGACAAATATGGATACAAATACTGCAAAGGGTACAGGCCCATTCTTCAATAAGATAGTTTTCTTTAATTTTTAAAATGGCATTATCAGGGCACAGTAGTCTACATGCGTCACATGAAATGCATCGGTCATTTATTTCAAGATGTGGTGTCATATTCTTTCCTGAAAGATATCTTATTAAAGATTATAAGGTATTTCTTTAAGAGAGTATTTAGAGTAAAATTTTTACCGCTCTCTAGTTGAGGTGAGAATATGAGACTTGAATTATTTCATAAAAGTATTTTAATGAAAAACTTAATTATATATTTATTGATTTCACCATTTTTTTTGCACATTATCTCTAGTATAGATAGTGGTTACAGTGCATTTGATGAAAATCATTTCAAAGAATTTTTTTTCTCATATTATTGGATATTTATACTTTCAATACTAACAAGTCGGATGGTTTTTTTAGCAAGATCTTATTCGAGAATTTTCATTTTCTTTCACTCACTTGCCATTTTAGGATTAAGTGTTAGTTTTTTTTGGGGAAATTTCAACAAATTTATTCTGATTCTTATTTTTCTTTTTACTCTGTTTTCTTTTCTCTTTTTTCTTCTGTGGAAATTAGAATTAAATGAACCCTATCTAAGACCAAACTTTGATATATACCAAATAGGAGATAAATCTCTCATTAAAATAAATTGTATTCTTAAAATGAAAGAAGTTAGCTATGTAGGACATTTAACAAATTGGGATCAATTAGGGTGCTTCATGTATATTTTCAATCCGATTACTGAACTTTATCAAACCGCTATTTTGGAAGTTGAGTTTGAAGGTCAAATATTTTCTCAGAACTGTACGATAGTTTCAAAATATGAAAATGCGGTGGGATTAAGATTTATACTCCAAAAAACAAACAGTTTTTTTGGGCATGAATGGCCGGATTTTTATGCTATAATTGCCCACAGAGGATACTTGCCAGGATAGCATCCAAAGGAATTGAAAATGTTTAGAAATTTGTTGGCCCTTTTATGTATTATTTTGTTGAACTCATGCCAAAAAGAAATAAAAGCGCCCGATGATGTTCTCAAGGAGTTTATCAGATACCGATTTAAACCAGGGCAAATCGCGAATAAACAAGATTTTCAAAGATATTTAGATGGAGAAATGATGGCCATTGTAGAATCTCTTGATGAGTCACAATTTAAAAAATTCACTGAACTTGAAGGTATGAAGCTCAAAGAACTTGATATAAATAATCAAACTTGCGAAGAAAAAAGATGTTTCATAACTTACACAGTCTCTTATGAACAATCTAATAATGGTAAGGCCTCCTACCTAGTTGATACAAAAAAAATTGCCAAACTTGTATTAAATAACGAAAAAGAATGGAAGATCGTTTCTGTCACAAATATAAAATCTTATCTAGATAATCAGCAACCATTACCACAGTAAAATATTAATTTTAGAATTTCATTTGTTAACCGATAGAAATATCGTGAGTACAAAAAATGACTTAATAGATTTAATGATCCAGGAAACTTTTGCCAATACTATAGATGATAGTACAATAGTTGATGATATCAATGATCCCATAGTCGAAATTCTTTCGAGACTTACGGTTAGGTATTATTTGGGAACATATATCCCAAAATTTAAAATATTCAATTTCAATTTTGGAGAAGACAAATTAATGAGCTTTCCTGAAAATTGGGGAATATTTAAAGAATTGAGAGGCCTAGAAGGTGATCGACCATATAAATGTCGGACTGTACTATCTATAGATGAAGATCACCTTGGCGAAATATTAAACCAGTATTTTAATACCGATACTAACTTTCTTTTTATTCACTTTTATGAAAAATATTTTCTCTGCCTCTCAGATGATATATCTGAAATTCAGGAAGCAATAAACTCTCTCTTTGAAAGAAAAGTTGCTTAGAGCGAGAGATAGTAGTCTTTAAGCATCTTTGCGTCTTTTTCTAAATTTGGACTATTACAGACCACATAACCGGCCGCATTCTTTTCCTTAAGAGCTTCCATAAGCTCCTTCCAGTTAAAGTCAGAGCTTCCAAGATTAAGATGCTTTAAGTCTCCCTTAGAGTTTGATGAAATTCCAGAGATATGAATGTGCATATTATCAATCGAATCTCTACCTATTTCACTTTCTAAAAAGTCGAGTATTTCAATAAACTCACTTTTCGAGTTATACTTTCCTGTTCTTGCATAGAGATGCGAGAAATCCATACAAGGAGAGCAAGAAGGAACACTTTTAGTTAAGCTAATAAGCTCTTCTAGTGAACCAAATTGAGATGTTTTACCAGTGAGCTCAGGGCGCAATTCGATTTCAATATCAAGTCGACTTAGTCGCTCTTCAATGACATTTAAACTTTTTTCAACCAAATCAAAAACATCAAATGGGGAATCTTTCATGTAAAAAGCAGCATGAAAAGTCATTGACTCTGCTCCACATAAATCTGAAATTTTTGCTGTTTGTATGATTCTTTCAACAGAAGAGTCAATTTTATCTTGTTCTCTGGCATTGAGATTGATGTAGTAGGGGCCGTGACTTGTGAGTGGAACTCCTAGTTCATAAGAAATTTTTCTCAGTCCAGATGATACTTCTTCTTTCATTCTTACGCCGTGAGCAAACTCTAATTGCATGCAATCCAGCCCAAGTCCATGAATTTGTTTCACACCCTCAATTGGGTTGTTCTTTTTGGGTGTTGAATTTGGAACACCAGCAGTACCAAAAAGTAAACGTTCAAAATGCATTCGGTCGCTCCCGTGGTAATAATAGCTAAAAGATCTGGCACTATAGCAGTAATTGCGCATGAATTCAAAAACACTGCGCGTCATCAATATTTCAGTCTTATATAGCCTGGTAGCTGATTATTGTCTATAATTTAGCGACTCTATGTAATATATGGTGTTGTTTATAGGCATATTTTGTGTAAAGGAGTGAGGGATTAAATTAATATTAGTGATGATTATTTGTACTTGCTCCATTGTTTTGCCCTTTGAAGTTTTTTCTTTTTTTTTATTACCGATAGGATTTAAACATTTTGGTCTTTTATTTGGCGTTTTAATTTGCTTGGTGCATCTTTCAATAATAGATAAATATTTATTATTGAAAATGTGGAGCAGACCTATAGAAAAAAGTTCCAAACTTAATCAGATACTCCAAAACCTTATTGTAAGAGGTGATATCGAAAATGTTGATATATTTATATCTTCAAAATATTCAGTTGGAATTCTACTTCTTGGGGGTGTATTCGGTAAAAATATCATTGTCGTAGGGCATGAGACTGAAAAAAGTCTTTCATCTGAAGAATTGAGATCTCTTATCTGGGCCGCACTTTTAGAAACAAAGAAAATCTCATATAAATTTCGCTTGATTGCTGGCTATTTGTATGCGCCAATTCTTTTTCCTCTTGCCTTTATCAAAAATAAAAAAGTTGGTCTATTTATAATTGGCTACACTTATTTTTCATTACCTTATAAAATCTTACTTACTAAACTAATTGCTAGGCCATGTATTAATGAAAAAACTTTTTATAACTATGGTTCAAAAGATATTTCATATAATCATTTTCTTTCTGCCTTAAATAAACTCAAATCTCGTGGGGCCCAAGAAGAAAAAATTTTTATTTCAGAGCTTGTAGATGTTTTTCAATTTTATGAAACACCGTTTTCATACTTTTCTTCACGTTATTATCTTTCAAAAAATAGGGCAGAAAAATGTTAAAAAATATCTCACGTTTAGCAACGATGACATATTTATATCCAATTGTTTTTACCTTATTTTTTTTAATTCTATTGATGCAGTACAATTTTTCAACTATGGAGAGTTTTCTCTATGATCTTAGAGCTAAATTAGATTTTAACGTAAAATATTCTAACAATATTGTTGTTGTAACTTTAGATGAAGAAAGTGATGAATTTTTGGGAGAATCACTCCCTTATACATTTGCGACATATAATAGACTTTTAGATAGAATCTTGCCTGAAAAACCCCTCATAATCAGCTTTTTAAGCTCTTATCAAAACATTAGCGAAAAGAATCTCTTCCATTATGAAAAATTTATCGAGAAGTTAAAACAGTTCCAAGAAAATGGGGGAAATATTAAAATTGGAGTAGAAAAATATAGAACATTTAATTATTTTCTACCTAAAAAAATTGAAGATTTTGGAATAAGTGAATTTCAATTAAGTGAAGACAACTTTGTATTCTCTAAAGATGATGTTGTAAGAAGAGTTGCAATTAATTTTTCAGGTGAAGACTCATTACATTTAGAAATTGCAAATACTTGGAGAAAATTAAATGGTTTAGTATCTCTAGATTCGTCTTCAATAAACGGTAGCTATTATTCTAAAGAAGATGATTCGATTAAAACAATTTTTAGATATATGACAGATCCAATTGAACGCAAAGGTAATATAATAAATATCCCTTTTCATAGAGTGATTGTCGGAAATTATCCACCGGGTACATTTGAAAATAAAGTGATACTAATTGGTTCAAAATATTTATCTAATATAAGAGATTACGTGCTTACACCTTTTAATAGTGAAGACTATATTACACCAAGAATTTTTGTAGACGCACTCCAAATTGATTCCCTCATACAAGGGAAAACGATTTCAAAACTACCCAGACACTTATCAATGATACTGTGTATTGCTTTGGCATTTTTACTCTCTTTTGTCATTTCACAAGCAAACCCGATCAAGGGACTCATTATTACTGTAAGCACTTTTTTTGGCCTTCTTGGCGTCTCGCATTTACTTTTTTCAGTCTTTGGACTTTGGCTTTATTCTGTACATATTATGCTTACAATTTTTGTCATCTATTATATTTGGGTTCCCTATAGAGCAATCGCTGAATATCAGCAACGATATGCTATTCAAGAAGAAACAAAACTCCTTAAAAAAGTTGAAGGTTTGAAACAAAATTTTATTTCACTAATGTCACACGATTTAAAAACGCCAGTTGCAAAAATAGCAGGCATTGTAGATATTTTAAAAAGAGAACACAATGTTGATGATAAGCTTAAAAAATATCATGAAATGCTGGCCGACTCTACACAGGAACTCAATAGGTTCATTACATCAATTCTTGATCTTACTAAAATTGAGTCTAATAATCTCAAATTACAAATTATTTCAAGAGATGTAAATTCAATTATTGAGACTGTTGTCGAAGACTTAAAATATGAAATTAATGAAAAGCAAATGAACGTTTCTTTAGAACTTGGACCTTTGTACCCCATTAATATTGATGTCATACTCATAAAAAGAGTTATATCTAATATTGTTGAAAACTCATTAAAATATGCAGGTATTGGAAAAAATATCTCTATCAAAACTTGGGATGATGAGCAATGGACCTATATTGAAATTTCAGACAATGGTGTTGGAATTAAAAATGAAGACTTAGAACACATTTTTGAACGATTTTACAGAGTGAAAAATGATGCAAATTATGAAATAAAAGGCTCAGGTCTTGGTTTATATCTTGTAAGATATTTTATAAGATTGCACGGTGGAGATATCGCTGTTAAATCAGAAATTGAAAAAGGAACTAGTTTTTTAATAAACTTGAAAAACACTTAGTTGAGGAGAATCATTATGCACAAAGTATTAGTAGTTGATGATGACACAGTTTTGCAAGAGTCTGTTAAAAACGCATTAGAATACCATTATTTTAAAGTTGATGTTGCAAACAATGGAAAAGAGGCCATAAATGCTGTTACAAACGCTAAATATGACCTTGTTGTAATGGATGTTAACATGCCTGAAATGAATGGTATTGAGGCCCTTACACATATTAAACAATACGATCCTTCTATCATCGTTCTTATACTAACTGCTTATTCAAATGTTAGTGACGCCGTTAAGGCCGTAAAAGAAGGAGCTTACAATTATCTTGAAAAGCCAATTTCTTCTGAAAATTTAGTAGCGCTTATTAAAAGGGCCCTGAAGGCCAGAAGTCTAGTCGAAACTTCCTTTTTCTCTGCTCCCTCACTCTCACTTGGATCAGAAAACTCTGATAAATTTGTAGGCGAGTCAGATGAAATGAAAAAAGTATTTAACATCATTTCAAAGCTGGCACAAGTAAACACTCCTGTTTTGATTCGAGGAGAATCCGGAACTGGTAAAGAACTTGTTGCAAAAGCAATTCATTACAATGGGCCAAGAAAAGATGAAAAATTTATAACTGTTAACCTTGCGGCCATTCAGGATGAACTTATCGAATCAGAACTCTTTGGCCATGAAAAAGGTGCTTTTACTGGAGCAACAGACCGTAAGATCGGTAAATTTCAATATGCTGATGGAGGAACATTATTTCTAGATGAAATTGGTGATATTTCTCCATCAATGCAAGTAAAACTCCTTAGGGTATTGCAGGAAAAACGATTTACTCCTGTTGGTTCTAATAGAGATATTGAAATAGACGTAAGAATTATCGCTGCTTCTCATAAACCTTTTGAAGAAATGATTAAAAATGGATCATTTAGAGAAGATCTTTTCTATAGATTGAATGTCTTGCCAGTCTATTTGCCACCATTAAGACAAAGAAAATCAGATATTCCTCATCTCGTTGACTACTATATTCGATATTTTAATAATGTTCACGGACTTAATATCCAAGGTCCAACACCTGAAGCAATGGTGGTATTGAAAGATTATAATTGGCCAGGTAATATTCGTGAACTAAGAAATGTAATAGAACATGGATTTATTATTGAATCATCTGACTACATAAGAATAAATTCACTTCCTGAAACTTTGAGAAAATCAAAAGATGGGCCAGAAGAAGAGCGAAATGATGTCATTGATTTTCAAGGAATAATGAACTCAGT